>CAYFKM010000001.1:0-10945 GCA_964344025.1 uncultured Candidatus Nanopelagicus sp.
CTTTCTCATCCCATTGGTAGAGCGAGACCGTACCATCATAGGCATCAACTGTTGCCTTCACTGAATTTCGAATGTAATTAACATTTCGATCATCTAAGGAAGCAACTGCATTTGCACGACTTGTTAGTGCATCACCAGTGTTAGCTAAATTAACAATTCTAGAGTTTGGATATCCTGCACTTGTTGTGTAGCCATCAATAATCCAAAGAATTTTGCCATCAATAATCGCTGGGTAGGGATCGCCATCTAGGGTTAACCAGGGAGCTACCTTGGCCACTCGCTCACGAGGATTTCGCTCAAATAAAATTTTAGAGTCAGAGTTGATTAAGTTAGATAACAAAATTCTTTGTTCTTGATATTTAATTGCAAACAAAAGGCGAGTAAATAGTGAGCCCATTGGTACTCCGCCTTTACCGGTGTAGGTGTAGTTTTTCTGGCCATTAGGAGATTTATCATCTGGATAATCAAGTTCAACTGGATTACCTGAAGCTGGCCCACCAATGATTGAATAATCTGGAACATTCTCACCAAAGTAAACACGAGGTTGAAATTCACCTAAGCCTTTAGTTGGTGGAATATCACCAATCACAAATGTTGGTTTACCATCTGCATCAACCGTATTTCCAAAAGCGCCGACTAAACCAAAGCCATGGGTATATACCAAGTGATCATTAATCCAATTTCTAGATGGATTTCCCTCAATGTTTAGCTCACGAACTGCAACTACAACATCACGTTCTTTACCATCAATTGTGTACCGATCTATATCTAAAGAATCAGCAAAAGCATAATAAGGTTTAATTTGCTGTAGCTGCCTAAAAGTTGAAGATAAAACATTTGGATCCATTAACCGGATATTTGCAATAGTAGCCGCATCATTTGCTAACTGCCCTGCTGAAGTTGAAACTGTTGCTTGATAATCATTAACCTCAACTGAGTCTAATCCATAAGCAGCTCTAGTGGCATTAATATTGTTTTGAATAAAAGGAGCTTCCTTAGTTGACTCTGATGGTTTAACTTGGAACTGCTGAATTGCAGCTGGGTAGATGCCAGCGATTAATACAGAAGCAATTACCATTAATGCCACACCCGCTGTTGGTAGTAGCCAAGATTTACGAACAATATTTGCAAAAAATAGAAGTGAGCACACCAAGGCAATTGCAGCCAAAATAGATTTAGCCGGTAGTAGAGCATTAACATCAGTGTAGGTAAGTCCCGTGATTAACCTTCCTTCTTTCAAGGTTAAGGCGTACCGATCAAACCAGTAAGCAACAGCTTTAAGTAGTACTAATAAACCAAGTAGTACTGAAAGTTGAACGCGGGCAGAAACAGTTGTTCTCTCCTCTTTTACAGCTGGTCTAATTCCACCATAAATATAATGAACCGCAGCTGCAGCGATTAAAGATAAAATTATGGTTGATATACCCCAGCCAATTAATGCTTGCCACATCGGCAATCTAAATGCAAAAAATGAAATATCTAATCCAAATTGGGGATCGACTACACCAAAATCAGTTGAGTTTCTAAAGAGTAACCATGGTTGCCAAAATCTTGAGCCCGCTGTGCCAGCAAAGTAAAAAATAGCTAGAAAAATCGCGATCGATACCAATTTCTTAATTGGCTCAATCTGTGAGCGATACCGCTCTAAATTATCGGCTTCCACCGCAACTGGCACATATACCGGACGCTTGCGATAGGCAATGTAAATATTTGCAGTTATAAATAGTGAAGTAGCAAAGCCAAAACCTAAAAATAAAAATACTTTGGTAAATAAGGAGGTTTGCCAAACATTTACATAATCAACTGATCTAAACCAAAGAAGGTCGGCATAAAAGCTGCTAAGTGAAACTAAGATGCTTGCCAAAATAAATAAAATGATAAAAGTAATAGTTAATGGGCTAACTCTTCTTCGGCCGCCACCCCTATTAGTGAATGGATTGGGAAAGTTACCACCAAATCCGCTGCCACCAAATGGATTGTTATTGCGATTAAATCCGCCACTGCCAAAACCAGAGTTGCTCATGCGCAGATCTTATCTACTCTTAGGCATAGCTTTTACAGGTGGGAAGTTTGGAATTCTCAGGTTGTTTTAATACTGCAATAGCCTCAGAAAGTGTGGCGACCGGCACAATATTCATGCCTGATGGGCCCTGATTTTTAAGAATTTGATCGACATTTACTAAATCTGAACAATTTTCAACTGGAGTAAAAAAGATTTGCACTCCAGCTTTTTCAGCTCCAATAATCTTCTCAGCAATTCCCCCAATTGGCCCTACCCGCCCGTCAGTTGAAATAGTTCCAGTGCCGGCTATGTTTCGAGAGCGCACCAAATCCTGCGCCGTTAATTTATCAATGATCCCCAGAGCAAAGATCAACCCACCACTTGGACCACCGGTTTCTTTTAATTTAATCTCAACTTCAAATGGAAAATCAAATTCAGTTCTAATTCCAATACCGATAAATGCCGAACCATCATCTCTAGCGGAGAGCTTTATTTGCTTTTCAATGATTTGGTAGTTTGACCTTAATACCTTGACACTAACATTTTGACCAGGTTTTTTCTTATCTAAAGCATTGGCGATATCAGATTGAGAGCCATACTTAATATTGTCTACCGTTAAGACCTCATCCCCTACCTTTAGTACCGGGTAGGCATTAGTTTGCTTATTTACTTGGCCAATAATTAACTTAGAAGTTAACTCATAACCTAAATATTTTAATGCCGCAGCTGTGGCATTTACTTGAGAATCTGCCATCTCTTGCGCACCAATTCGCATTGACTCTTCGGTACTTTCACCTTCTGGATAAATATCCACCCGAGGTAAAACTGCTTGATCTTTAGATACCCAGGCATACAAAACATCAAATCCAGTCATATAGGAATCTGGGTCAGTTACCATCACCGATGTAACTGATAACTTTCCGGTAGTTGGATAAGTATTGGTTCCAGAGATTTTAATGGCTGAGCCTAAAATATTTTGTGGATCTCCAGGAGCGAGAATTACATATGGTGATTTAATAAAAAATGCAGCAAAAATCAGGATGACTAGAAGTAATTTTGTGGGTCCAGGTATCTGTGACTTAACGGGAAGTAATGATCTCATCTATTGCTTATTTTTGGGATGAAATGATTTTTGGAAATTCTTAAATTTATTAACGGACCTACTGGTTTGGTTATCAAATTTAGACTTATACTTGCTTAGCCACGCCCCATATAAAATTGCACAGAAGACTGCTCCGATAGGGATTACCCACCAGATCAATGCTGAAAGTGGGGCTGAATTCATAGGAATATCATATTGAACGGGGAAGAAATCGGTGGGCAGAATTGTTATAGATAATCAGATATCTTTAACACTTAGGGAATATGCAGGAATAAGGGAGTGACCGATGAGTTTTGGTTTTTTGCCAGGTGATGGCCAACCTGACTTTGAGGCGCTGCTAAAACAATTCTCAGAGATGGGAATTGACTCTCAAACTTTAGCTGGCGCGAAATCTTTTATAGAGAATATGCACTCTTCTACCTCTAATCAAAATTTGATTAATCAGTCGATGCTCCGACAAATTGCAAAGAAGATAATTGCCACAAAAAGTGACCTACCAATAGGAGTTAGCGATCAAGATCAGCTATCTCAATCAATAGCGATTGCCAATACCTGGCTTGATACTGAAATTTTGTTTCCAGCATCCACGCTGCCCGCAGATTGTGCCTGGTCAAAGGGGACATGGTTGGATGAATCATTAGCCGGCTGGCAATCACTAATTGAGCCACTTGCAACTGGAATGGCTGATGCACTAGCCCAGGTGGTTACAAACCCTGCCACCGCCCTTCCGATTGAACTAGCCGGCCAATTAGATCAGTCTCCAGAGCAGCAAGAAGCGATGAAGCAGATGGTGGCTAAGTTGCTAAGAAGTTTTATGGGAACTTTGATTGCAAATCAATTAGGGCAGGGAATCGGATTACTCGCCAACTCAGTAACTAGTGCTAATGATGTGGCAATCCCATTGTTAAAGCCAGATTGTGGCCCACATTTAATTCCACAAAATATCCTGGAGTGGTCAGATGGCCTTGGAATAGAAAAGTCAGAGGTTAATTTATATTTAGCACTTCGCGAGGTGGCAGCAAGCCGATTGTTTGCAAAAAATACCTGGTTACACACCTACCTTCGTGATGCAATAGCCACATACGGCAAGGGAATTACTATTGATGTTGAATCAATTACCCGCCAAGCCGAAGAGGCGATGTCTAATGGCCAAATTGATATCAACAATCCGCAAGCTATTAATATTGCTTTAAACTCAGGATTATTCACCCCACAACAAACTCCAACTCAAGAGTTCGCATTAACTAAATTAGAGATGATACTAGCTTTAATTGAAGGTTGGATAGACCATGTTGTTTCCCAGGTGGCAGGTGATCGCATTCCAAGTTTTAGCGCCTTAATTGAAAACTCACGGCGTCGGCGAGCAACAAGCTCTCCTATCCAACAATTATTTGCAAGCTTGTTGGGATTAGAGGTTTCCCCACGAAAAATGCGAGAAGCATCCGCTTTTTGGAGTGAGGTAAAAAATTTACGGGGTTCAGATGGACGAGATAAGTGTTGGGAAGATCCAGCATTTTTGCCAATGCCAAAAGATTTAGCTGATGCAAAAGCATTTTTAGAAAGTGTTACTGTGCCAGATGATCTTTCTGGTCTGATCTAAATCTTGAATTAAAAAAGCGAAGTCCCCGGCCGCACATTTCCTATCTGCCTTCCCCTTGCAGATATGAAACGGTTATCCGGGGACTTCGTAGCGCTAACTTAGGTTAATAAATGATGAGAATCAACTTGATATGACCATTTGTGATGTATTTTTTAAAAATATTTTTTGAGATTTTGCGCTTACAAATCCATAAAGATTTTCTGTATTTAATCTATCGGTATGCCTAAACCAATTACGGGTAGTCGGGGCCGTAAAATTTATACGGCGCTGTGGATTATCCTGTGGAGATATGGGTAATTATGGTGGATAAAGCGAGGTAATAGTGGATAACTTTGAGCAGCAAACTCTCTTTACTGATCTGCTACCACCTGTTGCGCAAATCTCAAAGCGAAGAAAACGAAATGAGGGTGCGCTGCCTACAGGACTACCTGAGTTTAAGGTAGTAAGAAACCAGCGACGGCGACGGAGTATGAGCGCTTATCGAAATGCAGGGGTGATTGAGATTCACATTCCTGCCAAGATGAGTAAACGTCAGGAGTTAGAGGCTATCCCCGAGATGATCGCTATGGTTTTGCGGCGAGAGGCTAGAGAGCGAAAAAGTGATCAACAATTATTGGATATTGGTTTGACTCTACTGAAAAAGTACCTTCCAGATTTTTCTACTACTCCGGCCAGCATTAATTGGCGCGCAATGAATGAACGGTGGGGCTCTTGCACCACCGTTGATCGGAGTATCAGAATCTCTGACCGATTAATTGGCGCACCAGCATTTGTTTTAAATTACATTATTTTTCATGAATTAATTCACCTGCAAGTGCCAGGCCATGATGATAACTTTACATACTATTTAAATCGGTATGAGGATCAAGCTAGAGCCGAGGCATTTTTAGAAGGATTTGAGATTGGTTGCCAATTTGGCGGATCTGGTGTGATGTCGGCGATAAATATCTAGTTTTACCCCTTTTTTTCACCTTCCTGATTAATATTTAGGTTTTTACGCGTGGAAAACCCATGTTGAGCGTGGTGTGAGGGGTATGGTGTTGCCATTCGTACTCTCACGCAGGAACTCCCCTGTGTGCTCCCAAGGGTGCGGCGGATGGAGGATGAAAATGGCAGAAGAGTACAAAGGTGAGGCTTACTGCGTTAAGTGCAAAGAGAAGCGCTCCTTTGAAGGACATGTAAAGGTCTCTGATTCTGGTCGTCGTATGGCACAAGGAATCTGCCCAGTGTGTGGCACAAAGGTAAATCGTATTCTTGGTAAGGCTTAATAAAACAGTAAACTAAAATGTAAAACCGGGATTGGTAAATTACCAATCCCGGTTTTTTGTTAACCCTTTCTAGTTAACAGTTTGGTTTTTAAATTAACTTGCAACCGCTACCTTTGATGGTCTACCCGGTAACCGCTTGCTTTGAATTACTTGACCGTTATCAAATAACTCGCCACCCCAAACCCCACAAGGCTCTGCTCTAGATAATGCACCCTCCAAGCACCTTGCCTTCATTGGGCAACTGCCGCATAGCGCCTTAGCTTGGGCAATTACCTGCGCACTCTCACTGAAGAAGAGCTCAGGATCGGCCGAGTGGCAGGGTAGAGAGAGTGGCTTCACACTTTGTTTAATCTCAGGTTGGAAAGGATTATCAGCGCGCTTGTACTCACCCTTAACCTTTGAGCTCCTTGCATATGTTGAATTTGCAGTTGAGTTTTTGGTGTAGTCGGTATAGGAGATCACTGGCGCCTCGTCATATGCCCAGGTGATATCTCCTAATCCAATTTTTGCAGTTGGGCCCTCTGCCCAACCTGGGATTAGTAGTTCGCTGAAGAGAACGGTCATCGTTCTCACCTTTCCTTTCGTTTTCTTGCTTTGATTTATTTATTTGCCGGTTGGCTTTTTTGGTTTGGAGAAAAGAAAAAGGGCCCCGAATCATTAGATTCGCGGGCCCCTTGGCTTCTATTTCGGTTTTATCCGATATAGCTCCTTGGGGTGCGATCTGATGTAAAGGTATAAAAACCCTTATTAGAGCGCTTATTGGTCCAGTCTGAGCGATATGTTGATTTCGCCGTAACTGAATTTATGGCAGGAGAATCAGCAGCAACTGCGAATGCAGTAACTGTCCAAGTATTAATTAACTTTGCCATGTGACAAAGGGTAGAGCATCTAGCGCCAAAGGTGCAACTTAATTAAAGTGCTCTAAAAATACGCTGGGTTTACCGGCGTAGGTGATTTGAATCCGCTGTTTGGCGCGAGTCACGCCAACATAAAATAATCGCCGCTCTTCATTTAGATCATTACCCATTGGTAATACCCCATCAGAAACCCCTATTAAATATAGGTGATCCCATTCCAAACCCTTTGCTGCATGTAAGGTGGCAAGAGTTACGCCAGGCAGAGTTGGTGGATTATTTTGTTCAGCTCTATCCTCTATCTCTCGCAGGAAAGCCCGCATATTTTCACCGCCATTATCCTTAATACTCTTTGCCAAGCGTAAAAAAGCGGTCACATAATCGGCATCACCAAATGGCTGTAATACCGCAACTAGATCGGCATACCAATCACCACCTTCAGATGGCAGAACTGAGGCCCCTCGGATTAGGCGCATCGCATCTCTAACATCTACTCTTTCAAAAAATCTCTCACCTGATCTAATTTGGCTAACCACCTTGAGGTTATTAAGCGCCGATTGCACCTGGTCTAATTGGGCATTTGTTCTTGCCAAAACTGCAATATCAGAGGAATCAACTCCAGATTTTATTTGCTGTAAGACCTCATTAGCCACATATGAGATCTCATCAGCTGGTGAGGTAAAGCCATTTACAAAAGGCTTTTCACCGTGGCTATTTATAGATTGAAGCTCTAGCACTTGATCTGAGATTAAATTTGAACTTCGAAGTATTAGGTTAGCAGTATTAATTATCTCAGGTGTTGATCTATACCCAGTTGTTAATCTGAAGATTTGAGCATTTGGAAATCTATTTTTAAAGTTTAGTAGAAAGTTTGAGGTTGCACCTGCAAATGAATAAATCGTTTGAGCCGCATCCCCAACTACACAGATCTCTTCTCGATTTCCTAACCATAAATTAAGTAGTCGCTGTTGCAATGGTGACACATCTTGGTACTCATCTACCGTGAAATAACGGTACTGATCTCGGACTCGTTCGCGAACCCCACGTTCCTCCTCCAACATGCCTACTGAAAGTAGAAGAACGTCCTCAAAATCCAAGCTTCTCTCTTGTCGCTTTAATGCTTCATAAGCCTCATAGACTTTTGCAATCATTGAAAAATTTTCATTATTACTTTTATTATTTGGAAGCTTTACCAATCGATTGCTTTCAAGAGCACGTTGGCAGTACTCATCAGGTGAAATTTCTAAAACCTTTGCCCACTCAATTTCACTTGCTATCTCCCGTAATGAGTTAACTTGCGCCGGAATTGCAACCTCAGATCTTTCGATTGCCTGGCTAATAAATCCAGATTTACTGGTTAACAGTGAGGGAAATTGACCACCAAAGGCATATGGCCAAAAATAAAGTAGTTGCTTTAATGCCGCAGAGTGAAAGGTTCTAGCCGCCACATTTGGGACACCTAATGCTCGAAGTCTTGCCCGCATCTCTCCAGCTGCTCGAGCTGTAAAGGTTAAAGCCAATACCTTTGTTGGATCGGTAACTGAAGAGTTAATTGCATATGCAATCCGATTAGTTATAACTCTAGTTTTTCCAGTTCCGGCGCCAGCAATAACACAAACTGGACCTCTAATTGCAGTAACTACAGCAAGCTGCTCTTGATCTAAGCCACTTAATATTTGCTGATTTTCTACCGCCATGACTCATTACCTTTTAAATCATTCTCTGCACCAGCGCCATACCAGGCCTTAATCATTTGCCTAGCGACACTAATCTCTAGTGGCAAAATCAAAGAGTTATCAAGGATTGCAGACTTCATATCTGCTCTTGAAAACCATCGAATCTCCTCAATCTCCTCACCATCGGCTCTGGCACGATCTGGAGTGTTTGTAATTGCCTCAAATGCAATCATTAATGAAGCTGGAAATGGCCAAGGCTGCGAACCTAAATAATTTATATCAGTTAACTCAACCCCCGCCTCTTCTAAGACCTCTCTTGCAACACAATGCTCAAAAGATTCACCTGGCTCAACAAAGCCAGCAAATGTTGAAAATCTATTTTTAGGCCACACCTTTTGCCGGCCCAATAAAATTCGATCCTTATCATCCTTAACTAGAACGATGATGGCACCATCAGTTCTTGGATAATGTTCACTGTCATCAGTTAAACATTTTCTAATTGAACCCCCAGCAGTTGCCACAGTCTTACCACCACACTGAGAGCACATGGGATGTTTTTGATGCCAATTAGCTAATCCTTGAGCATGCACTGCTAGACCAATATCTCTTGAGGGTAAAAAGGCGCCAATTTCGCGCAAAGTCTTTAACTCAATGTTTGTGGCTTTATCAATTGTTAGATGGCGAACAAAAAAGGCTTCACCATCTTTTACTCCTAAAAAATAATCAGTTTCAGGTTGGTATGACCCTAGCTCGCTACCCTTTTGAAACCGTAATCGATCATAGGTTGTCGAAAATCTTTCATTTGCGAAAATTAAAACTTCAGATTTTGGCCACACTGAAGATAAATACTTCTCATCGGTGCGAAGATGGGCAGATCTATCCACCTCAGCAGCTGCGAGTGGAAGTTTTAGTGGTTTATTGGGCGCCATCACCTGCCGACCCTACTAGCCTGTCGTCATGGTTGTCGCCCCCGCTCAAAGCATGCGAGTGATCTCATGGAATCTTTTACATGGACAAGCGATCCCACCCACACCAACACAGGATTGGAGTCAAACTTTAATCTCTGCAGCTAGTCAGGTAGTAGAAAATTACCATCCAGATTTCATATCAATTCAAGAGGTTGATTATCTGCAACCTAGGTCAAACTACATTAATCAGACCCAGGTAATCGCTGAAAATTCTGGACTTAAATACTGGGCATATCTGCCAGCCATATTTGGCACCCCAGGTGAAAGTTGGCAGAAGGTTAAAGATTTAGAGCAATCTGTCATCACCGAATCAAATAGCATTTCAGATCACAAGAGTTACGGAATTGGAATTGCAACTAATCAAAAAATATTAAAGCTAAGTGTTAAAAAATTAGGTAGGTCAATAATCGGTATGCCACTCCTTATTCCTAAGGAAAATGGGAAAGGTGCAAGGTTTATTTATGTAAAGGATGAGCCTAGAGTTGCCTTAGTAGCCCAACTTGCAAATGGCTTAACTATTGCCACGACTCACCTATCATTTGTCCCTGGCGTTAATATCTACCAATTACATCGCCTAAGTTCATTTATGAAAAAACTTCCTGGTAAAAAGATTTTAACTGGAGATCTTAATTTACCGGCAAATATCCCATCCAAATTAAGCAGATTTAAGTCACTTGCCAATACCTCAACATATCCTAGCTGGGGAGAAAAAATTCAATTTGACTATATTATGGCTGAAAAAAGCTCACTAAAATCTGGTGATATTTCTGCAGTTTTAATTAAGAATAATTGTAAAACTAAAATCTCAGACCATATCCCAATTGGTGTTGAGCTTAAATTTCAATAGGTATATTTGAAATCAATTTAATTAAATCTGATTCATCTAAAATATCAACCGGTCTTACGGTTTGATTATCAGATACATAGTGAAAAGCTGCGCTCACATTTTCAATCGGAACTGACTTTAACTTTGCGTAAGCTAATCTGTACATCGCAAGTTGGATAGCAGCATTCTCTAAGTCTGATCCATCTTTAACTTTGCCAGTTTTCCAATCTACAACCTCATAAAGATCAACTCCCAATTGATATACAGCATCGATCCGACCGCGAATTAAGGTTTGATTAATCATCGTTTCAAAGCCCACCTCAATATCGATTGGATTTTTTAAGGCCCAATCACTAGCTAGCCAGGCTTTTTGTAAATTATCTAGGGCAGCATCTTTTTCCTTTTCAAACTTAGATGAGCTTTGATTAAACAAATCATCCATAGAAATTAACGCGGGGTGTTTAAAGTGATTTTCTAGCCACAGGTGAAACTCGGTGCCGCGACGAGCGTACTTATCAATATGATTTGGCATCGGACGGCGAATTCTCATTGCCAACTCCTCAGGCTCTTTAGCCAAATAAAGCAAGGTAGAGACTGAAAGTCGATTTGGAAGAGTAACTGTCAAATAATCTTTTCTACTATTTATTTC
>CAYFKM010000001.1:10955-17426 GCA_964344025.1 uncultured Candidatus Nanopelagicus sp.
ATAATTGACTGCATATCTAACAAAATAGATTTAACCTCTTCACTACTCGCATTACTTAAAGCCGTTTTGATATCTAGCTGTGGAGCCTGATTAGTTAAATCTGCAATTTCACGAATTTTTTCTACTTGTCTACTCGGCTTTGGCCAATTACCGGTAATTGGATTTTCTTTTAGGGGATTCCTACCAACTGGAACTGGAGTATCGTTTAAAAATACCCCACCTTTGATCTTGCTGATTGATTTAGAAAAAATTTCAAACAACGTACTTGGAGCAACGGGCTTTTCGCCATTTCTAAAGTGTGAAGTTGTACAAATAAGTCCCTGCTTAGCTCTTGTAATTGCTACATAGGCTAACCTCATCTCCTCTAAATTTTTGCGCACTTTCCATTGATCTGAGAATCTATCTAGTCCGGCTTTTAGCGACTTATTATCTGAGAAATTTTCAAATGTAATAGTTGGAAGTTGGTCATAATCACCACGCATACTTACTGGAATCGAACCTGCATTTGTTATCCAATTGTCAGATTTTTTACCAACACTTGGAAAACTTTTGTCTGCTAGTCCAGGAATGGCTACATAATCCCACTCAGCACCTTTTGCTGCGTGAATAGTTAGGATTTGAACCGCATCACTTCTCACATCAACTTCCGCCGGTTTTAGACCACCTTCAGCCTCCTCTGCAATCTTTAACCATTGCAGAAAACCAATTAAAGTTCCGCCATTTTTCTCAAATCTGGCAGCCTCATCTAAAAATCTATCCAAATTTTTTCTACCATTTTGCCAGCCATCTCTAACTAGCACCTCATTGTCAAGATTTAGAAATTGCTCCACCTCAATAATTGCATCTGTAATTGAGCCAGTTAACCCTCTCCTAAGTGACCTAAGGCTAAGCGCAAACTTTCTTATCCGATTTAGACCATCCTCAGTAAAAGCCGGAGTAGCTTTGTAACTATCAATTTCTTTTTGATCAAAAACTAGTAATTGCTCTAACGATTCAATTATCGAGCCAGAGGCAAATTCATCTGCTGTAGACGTAACATCAATATTTTCTTCCAGTGCTTGCTTTAATTGTCTTCCTCTTGAGTTTTCATTTGCGCTAGCAAATGATTTGGTGAAGGCACCTAAGGCCATTAAATCTCTTGCCCCTAAAGCTAGGTGTGGACCAGTAAGTAGACGCATTAACGCTGTACCTGAATCAGGCATCATTAGGGTTCGAAGTAGCGCAGTAATGTCTGCGACCTCTGGGGTATGGACTAATCCGCCAACTCCTGGCACATCAGTTGGAATATCTAATTCGGTGAGAGCACTTTGAATTAAATCTATTTGTGATCTATTGCGTACTAAAACTGCAAAAGTACTTTTCTCATTTTCTGATTTAGTAAATCTTTCTTTATCAAACCAATACTTGGCAAAGTATTCAGCAATAGCTTTACCTTCTTGAGCGGCGGTTTCATACACTCCACATAAAACCTCGCCAGTTTTTGCATTTGGCCTTACCGCTAGTTTTTCAGAATTACTATCAGTTGAGATGGTATCAACCATTACATTTGCTAAATTTAGGATTGCTTCATCATTACGCCAAGTTGTTAGTAATGTATATCGAGTAGCTTTACTATTAAAAGATTGAGAGAATGTATCTAAAGTCTCTGAGCTAGCACTTCGCCAACCATAAATTGCTTGATTTGGATCACCAACAGCAGTTACTGGATGATTGTTACCGAATAAATTAGAGAGAAATTTGATCTGATTGAAAGAAGTATCCTGATATTCATCCAATAGAACTACCTTAAACTTATTTCGCTCAATAATTCCAATATCATCTTTATGGTTTTCTTTGCTTTCCTTAACTAAATTAGCTGCAATGGACATATGATCATTGAAGGTTAGAAGCCCATTTTGCTTTCTGCGCTCATCAAAAGCTGCAACAATTGGTAAAATTGCAAGCCTTTGAGTTAGTTCCTCTTTAAACTCTAAAACGGCAACAGTTTGTCGATCAGGAAATGTTGAGATCTGATTTAGTAAGTTATGTGTGTACTCAATTATTTCTTCTGCAGTTCTATCATTTTCTGCCAGTTGGGTAGATAAATCCATAACCTCGGCTACAACTGATTTGGGCGAGCCGTTTATTGGCAGATCACCGCCAGCAAATCTACTTACCTCCTCAAATGCAATTTGCCATGCTGCAGCCTCGCCAATTGGATCTGAATCAGCATCTATCCCAATCCTTATTGCATGGTCGGCCAGTACTTTTCCGGCATATGAGTGGTAAGTTGAAATTGTTAACTCTGATTCATCAAGGTTATCTGGTAACAATTTTGCATTTCTAAGCTGCCGTAATCGAAGCTTTATTCGTTTAGATAACTCACCTGCAGATTTTCTTGTGAAAGTTAACCCCAGCAATTGATTAGGTGTGATTATTGAATTAGCAACTAAGTACAAAACTCGCTGACTCATAGTTTCAGTTTTGCCAGATCCAGCCCCAGCAATGACTACCGATGGAGTAAGTGGTGACTCTATAATTGGAATCTGTTCTTTTGTTGGCATTCTAAATGTTGGATCAACTGCCTTTATAAGGTTAGCAATTTCTTCAGCTCGGTATTTAATAATCATTTTCCAATTACCGCCTGACCTTGCGGTTGTATTGGACAACTCGCCTTAACTCCACAACTGCGGCAACGATCATTTATTGTTGCGATAAAAGTTTTATCACTCATTTGGCTTGAAATATTTATCAAATCCTGAGTCACAGCAGCTGCATCAACCTTTTCTTGTGGTCTAGTTGCTGCCTCTTTTGCGTCAGAATTACCGATAAAAACTAGGGCAGCTCCTGCCACCTCTTGATGGTCTAATTTATTCTTAAATGCATCTTTTACTACTGCCAACTGATATGTTTGAAGTTGCTTATTTTCACTAGCCTTCTCGTAGCTAATAGCAGTTGCGCCAGTCTTTAAATCAACAATAAAATATTTTCCGTCACTATTTAACTCAACTCGATCAATTGATCCAGAAATAATGGCATTTCCAAGTTTAAATTCGAATTTTTCTTCAACGGAAACTAAAGTATTTTGATTGATGCTATTCCAGCCATAAAATTTCTTTAACATTTGGGCAGCTCTTCGATATTCATAATCCTTAATCCAACCTTTATTCATATCGATTAAACTCCAAGCACCTTTTAATTTGCTTTCAAGTTGATCTAAGGTTAAATCTGGTTGCTGACTTAATTGAGCAGCGATTACATGTATTGCAGTTCCTAAAACTTGAGCTGTTGAATCTGCATCTTTGCCACCGCTTTGCTCAAGCATCCATTTCAGGCCACATTCACTAAATGACTCAAGCGAGCTGGGCGAAATTCGCAATTGTTCTTGCTGAGAAATTACAGCTAGATCAGTTGAGATTGGCAAGTTACCAACCCAATTTTTAGGATCTGCAGCCCTAACCCCATTATTAGCAAGTGTTTTTAGGGCTGAGGTTGCGAAATCAATTTCAGCTTTTATTTCAGATCGCATTGCCATTCTTCGAAGTGTTGCTACCAAAGCTGGTTGCGTAATAGCTCGCTCATTTTGCGTTAATTGATAATCCTCTCCAGCAAATTTTTCAAAATACCTAGATGGCTGATTATCTTCGGCAACAATTGCAGTGATAATCAATTGTTTTGTTGCTCTGGTAGTTGCAACATTTAGTAATCTCATCTCATCCTCTGCTAAGCCTGAAGCAGAAATAGCCTCTAATTGATCTGGATTACTTATGCCATGACGAAATATCTCTACTAATCTTTCACTGCCAAGAAGAGTGCCACGCTGCTTTAAATTGGGCCAATTTCCATCTTGCATTCCAGCTAATGCAACATATTGCCACTCTAATCCCTTTGCCGAGTGAACCGTCATTATCCGAACAACTTCATTTCGTTGCGCAGTAGTAGTGATGCTATCAGCCAGAATTTTTTCGCCCAGAAGTTGATCAATAAATAGCGATGGCTTGGCGCCTGGTAATCGTTCGCTAAATCTTCGAGCCACTTCAAATAGTGAACTAATTGCATCTAAGTTTTGATCGGCAATTGCCCCTTTATTACCGCCAACTAATGCTTGGCCTTGCCAGAGAGCAGCAAGGCTCTCACCATCGTAGTTTTTGGCGTTACTCCAAATACTCCAAATTAGATCTGAAATATCTTTTGATTTTGCCAATGATTTTTTTGCTTCCCTAATAAGATCATTTATGCGCTTTAATGGTGTTAATTGCTCCCAAGGCAGATCTACGGTTGGTGCAGTTAATGCATCCAAAATTAACTCAGTTGAGTTTTTTCTACTCTCATTTTTTTGCTCTTTAGTAAACCAGATTCGCATTTGTCTTATTGAAATAGCATCGGCGCCTGCAAATTCACTGTATAACAGCGACTCTATTTGATCCCAATTAGCAGGAATTAATTTAATTTCACCCAACGCAATCTGCGCAATAGTGATTATGGGCCTAATTGCAGGATTGTCAGCTAATGAATTAACGGCGGCATCAATTTCTACCGGAATCTGAGCAATCGCAAATGCCCTACTTAAGGCTGCAACTTGCGCACCTGGGGATCGCAACACAACAGCCATCTGTGACCAAGGCACACCATCCTTTAAGTGGGCAGATCGAAATTGGTGTGCAATGAAATTCGCCTCTTCACTTGCACTACTTAATGCAGCAACTTTTGGAGCCGAGCTGCTCCTAAAGCACTTACTTAAAATCACCTTGTTGTTTATTCCAAATTGCTCTAAGTCAGAAATCAAATTATCTGGGTCAGCCCCTCTAAATCTTCCTACGGCACTTTGTGGATCGGCAAAAATAACTAACTCAGGTCCACTTATTAGTTTAAGAAGTTTTCGTTGCGCCCTATCTGATTCTTGGAACTCATCAACATAAATTACTTGAAATATATTTCGATACTTTTCTAGAAGCTTTGGGTTACTTTCCAACTTTTCGATTGCGGCAATAATGATTTCACTTGGATCGATTCTAAATAATTTAGTTGTAGTTGTGCCATCTCGCAGTGCAAGTGTTTTACGATATTCATCCCAAAAATTGCAAATTGCCGGCCAATACTTTTGCCCATACTTTTGAGCAAACTTTTTTAACTCCTGCGGTGAGGAACCACGCTCTGTAGCTCGACCAATAAAATCACGTAACTCCTTGGCAAAACCACGAGTAGTAAGTGCTGGAATTAACTCTTTGGGCCAAATATCTAGCTGTGGATTTTGTGCCAGCCTTTGAGAGTCAATTTGAAGTAGTTGAGTAATAAGAGCATCCTGCTCTGCTCCGGAGAGCAACACATATTTACTTCCATCTTCAACTAAAAGTTGATCATTTAGAATCAAAAATGCTATAGAGTGAAAAGTTCTTGCAATAGGCTCATTTACAGTGTGAAGCTGGGGATTTGCTGACGCAATCTGATCTCTTAACCTACTTGCACTTTGACGACCATAGGTAATTACTAAAATATTATCAGCATTAAAACCTTTGGAAATTCGATCAGCAACTGCCTTAATTAAGGTTGTGGTTTTGCCAGAGCCAGCAGCACCTAAAACAAGCAATGGTGATGATCGATGATCTATAACCTGTTTTTGTTCACTACTTAACTCTTCGCTAGTAATTACCTCACTTTGGATCGGAGATCTAACCAGCTTTATTTTCACCTTAGAATTTGCGGCCACGGCTTAATTTAACGCCACAGCTATGACATTAAGGGGATGGGCAAAGTTAACGCTTAAGAGTTCTCATTTACTCGCTTTGCTTTGGAGGTTATGCGAGCGCGGGTTGAGCCATCCAAAATAACCTTACGGATTCTCACAACTGCCGGGGTAACCTCAACACACTCATCTTCGCGGCAAAACTCCAGAGCGCCCTCCATATTTAATTTCTTTGCTGGAATTAATCGCTCTGATTCATCACTTCCTGCAGCTCGCATATTGGTTAACTTCTTTTCCCGCACGCAGTTAACATCCATATCCTCACTGCGAGAGTTCTCACCAATCACCATACCTTCATAAACTTCATCACCTGGTTCGACAAATATAGATCCCCGATCTTGTGTGCCATATAGAGCGTAACTAGTTACTACACCTAATCGATCAGACACCAGTGAGCCAGTTGATCTAGTTCTTAATTCACCATGCCAAGCCTCATAACCATCAAATACATGGTGTAAAAGTCCAGTACCTCTAGTTTCAGTTAAAAACTCAGTTCTAAATCCAATTAAGCCTCTAGATGGCACCCGGTAATCCAAGCGAATCCAACTAGTGCCATGGTTAACCATCTGCTCCATCCGACCTTTTCGTAGCGCCATCAGCTGGGTAATAACTCCTAAGTACTCCTCCGGGGCATCAATTGATAATCGCTCCATTGGCTCATATATTTTGCCATCAATCATCTTGGTTACAACCTGTGGTTTACCAACAGTTAATTCAAATCCTTCTCGTTTCATAATCTCAACTAATAC
>CAYFKM010000001.1:17436-18644 GCA_964344025.1 uncultured Candidatus Nanopelagicus sp.
TTGAAGCTCTCCTCTACCCTGTACCTCCCAGGTATCTGGGCGATCAGTATTTAAAACTCGAAGTGAGACATTTCCAACCAACTCTGCATCTAACCTATTTTTAACTTGGCGAGCAGTTAACTTTGTACCACTTTTGCCAGCAAGGGGTGAGGTGTTGATTCCAATAGTCATAGAGATACTTGGCTCATCAACTGTAATTAATGGCAGCGGATGAGGATTTTCTAAATCTGCCAAAGTTTCACCTAAGGTAATGGTCTCAATTCCGGCAACTGCGATTATGTCTCCTGGGTGCGCCTCTAAAGCCGGTATTCGTTCTAGCGCCTCTGTCATTAATAACTCAGATACCTTTACTTTTGACATTGAGCCATCGGTTTTAATCCAGGTAACAGTTTGCCCTTTTTTAATCACACCCTCTCGGACCCGACATAATGCAAGTCGACCTAAAAATGGAGAGGAATCTAAGTTTGTAACATGTGCTTGTAATGGTGCACCCTCGTGGTAAACCGGAGCTGGAATTGCTGAAAATATTGTGTCAAATAAGACATCTAAGTTTTCCTCCTTTGGCATACCACCATCGGCAGGGCGCTCTTGTGATGCTCTGCCAGCTTTAGCTGATGCGTAGACGATTGGAAATTCAATTTGCTCCTCATTGGCATCTAAATCTAAAAACAATGCATACGTCTCATCTACTACCGCTTCAATTCGAGAATCTGGCCGATCTACCTTATTAATTAGCAAAATTACAGGTAGATTTTTTTGCAAGGCTTTTCTAAGGACAAATCTAGTTTGTGGCAACGGTCCTTCAGATGCATCTACTAACAAAATAACGCCATCTACCATCTCAAGTCCGCGCTCAACCTCACCACCAAAATCAGCATGGCCTGGCGTATCAATAATATTTACGATTTTATTCCCGCGTTTAACTGCAGTATTTTTCGCCAAAATCGTAATTCCTTTTTCCCGCTCTAGATCCATCGAATCCATCATTCGATCTTGACCCTCATCCTGCTTTTTATGAGCAGCAAATGCACCAGATTGCCACAACATGGCATCAACTAACGTAGTTTTACCATGATCTACGTGGGCAATAATTGCCACATTTCTTAAATCATCACGTGTTTTAATTGGAAGATCTTTTAAGTGTGCTTGTTTTTTAGACATTGAATCTGAACTCCACTACATCGCCATCAGCCATTATGTAATCCTTG
>CAYFKM010000001.1:18662-19415 GCA_964344025.1 uncultured Candidatus Nanopelagicus sp.
TACTAAATCATCAAAGGAGATAATTTCAGCCTTGATAAATCCCTTTTGAAAATCGGTGTGAATCACACCAGCTGCAACTGGGGCGGTATCACCTTTATGAATCGTCCACGCTCTAGTCTCTTTTGGACCTGCGGTCAGATATGTCTGTAATCCTAATGTATTAAATCCAACTCGAGCCAATGTAGTAAGGCCAGGCTCAGTTAAACCAATAGATTTAAGTAATTCAAGTGCATCCGCCTCATCTAAATCTGCAAGCTCAGCCTCAGTTTTTGCATCTAAAAATATAGCCTCAGCTGGTTTTACTAATTGCGATAATTCAGCTTTTAACTTGGCATCAGATAATTCAGCCGCATCAACATTAAATACATATAAAAATGGTTTGGCAGTTAGCAGCTGCAGCTCAGCAATCGCAGCTAAATCAACCTTGCTGCCACGAAGTAGTTGGCCTTGATTTAAAACAGCTACTGCCTCCTTTGCCACATTTAACGTAGCAGTTTTTTCCTTAACTGTTCTAACCTCTTTTTCTAATCTTGGAATTGCTTTTTCTAAAGTTTGTAGATCAGCTAAACAAAGCTCAGTAGTAATAGTCTCCATATCTTTTTTTGGATCAACATTGCCATCAACATGGACCACATCATTATCTTTAAATACTCTAATTACTTGGCAGATTGCATCTGATTCTCTGATATTTGCTAAAAATTTATTTCCAAGTCCAGCTCCCTCCGATGCACCTTTAACAATTCCAGCGATATC
>CAYFKM010000001.1:19443-31850 GCA_964344025.1 uncultured Candidatus Nanopelagicus sp.
GGTGGACTTACCCACGTTTGGCAGACCGACGATTCCAATTGAAAGGCTCACAAGGGGTTAAGCCTACGCAAGTTTGTCGGCACTTCCTGCCAATATAACCCCATGCTTGAAACCACTCTGACCCTAGTAATCGGCTTAATCATTGGTGGTGGCGCCGGATACCTAATCGCCGCCTTGCGCCATAAATCCAGCGGTGCAGATGGTGCATTACTAGATGATTACAAAAAGCAGTTAGAGGCAGAGCGAAGTAAAACTGAGAGCTCAATTAAGTTAACCGCAGAGTTAAATGCTATGAAATCAACTGTGGAAAAATTATCTATTCAATCAAATGAGGCTAATCGGATTAGAACTGAGGCTGAAGCCAAACTTGAAACCACAATAAATGAGATGCGAAGAGCAAGTGAATCGATATTTGATGAGACTAAAAAGATTGCTGGTGCCTTATCCAACTCACAATCAAGAGGAAAGTTTGGTGAGGCTCAACTTGAGCTACTTCTGCAATCAGCTGGATTACGGGAGGGTCATGAGTACTCAAGACAAAAATCCACAACTGATGCCGACTCATCAGGTATTCCAGATATCACCGTAAAAATGCCAGGTGGCTCTGCAATCTTTATTGATTCAAAATTTCCATTTGATCGCTTCTTAGATGCGTTTGGTACTCAGGTACAAAGTGAGCGAGATGAATACCTATCTCAACATACTAAAGATTTATTAAAACATGTTGAATCTCTTGCAAAACGTGGTTATCACAAATCATCTGGCTCACCAGATTTTGTAGTCTTATTTGTGCCCTTTGAAACTCTACTCGCTGAAGCGCTAAGAGTTGATCCAGCATTTTTGGAAAAAGCATTTAAATTAAATGTCACTGTAGCTACGCCAACCTCGATGATGGCACTACTTAGAACTATTGGCTATATCTTTACTCGAAATAAGTTAGCTGATAATGCCGATGAGATTCAAAAGGTGGCAAATACCTTCTTAAAAAATATAACCTTGTTGCATGGCAAGATTGTGGCGGTTGGTAAGGCAATTTCATCAACTGCTAAGGCGTATGAGGATTTAATTCCAACTGCAGAGCGAACTGTTTTAAGTCCAGCGCGTAGAATTCATAATTTAGGCGTAACTGGCGATAAAGATAAATTAGCTATTGAGTATCCAGACTCGCCAGGTGCGGTGCGAGAGTTAAAGCCAATTTCAGGTGATGATGATTTTATTGAGGTAGAGGAGATTGAAGGTGATAAGTAAGTGAGCAATCTGCCAATAAACTCACCAATTAAAGGCCCCGGATTAACAAAACCTGGAGTTGTAATTTTGCAATTTTTGGTTATTTTTTTTCTGCAAGCAATAGAGTTATTTTTTAGATCCTCACTTGGAATTATCACCGCACTTGCCATTTGGACCGCTTTTTTTGGCGCTATTTACTTAGGTAGAACTGGCACGTTGTATGTAGCTGCCGTAGCACCACCGATTTCATTATTAATTTCATCATTTCTACTAATGCCAACTGTTGGTGGTGGCTCAATTGCACCAACTAAATTTTTAGTTGATTTAGTCTCTGGACTAGCTTCAATATCTTTTTACCTACTATCTGGAGCTGCCATTACCTGGTTTTTGTGGTTTAAAAAAGAGCGAAATACCGTAAGTTAATTACTTATTAGCTGCCTTTAAATCTTTTCTAAGCTCTGGTGGAATTGCAAACAATAAATGCTCTTCCATTGCAGTAACCGTCTCAACCTCAGCATACCCACGATCTGCCAACCACTTTAGTAAATCCTTAACCAAAATCTCTGGTACTGATGCGCCACTTGTGACGCCAACAGTGTTAACCCCAGTTAGCCACTCATCTTTTGCTTCTGCTGCATAATCAATCAAATAAGCTGCCTTAGCACCATACTCAAGTGAAACCTCAACTAATCTAACTGAGTTTGAGGAGTTAGTTGAGCCAACTACTAATACTAAATCCGCTCTAGGTGCGATCTGCTTTATTGCAACTTGGCGATTTTGAGTGGCATAACAAATATCATCACTTGGGGGGTCAATTAAATTTGGAAATCTCTTGCGTAGCTCAGCCACTGTCGCTAGGGTCTCATCAACACTTAAGGTGGTTTGAGATAACCAAGCAACCTTATTTTCATCTCTAACCTTCACATTTTTAATATCTTCAATGCCATCGATTAGGTGTATGTGATCTGGCGCCTCACCGGCGGTACCATCCACCTCTTCATGCCCTTGGTGGCCTATTAATAAAATGTCATAATCATCAGAGGCAAATCTTTTTGCCTCATGGTGGACCTTTGTAACTAAAGGACAGGTAGCATCTATGGTTTTTAAATTTCGCTGCGCAGCATTTTGATGCACTGCGGGTGAGACCCCATGAGCTGAAAAAACAACTATTTTTCCCTCAGGAACTTCATCAGTTTCATCAACAAATATTGCACCTCGTGCCTCTAATGTTGAGACCACATGTTTGTTATGGACAATTTGTTTACGAACATAAACTGGTGCACCATAAAGATCTAAAGCTTTCTCAACAGTAATAACTGCCCGATCCACTCCTGCGCAGTAACCTCTTGGGGCTGCAAGTAACACTTTCTTTTGGGTGATCTGGCTCATGTGCTCATCCTAATTGATGAAAGAAGACAGTAGATTTAGCCTATGGCGCCAGAGTTTAAATATGAGGATCTCCTGCCGATTGGTGAGGATTTAACCGAGTATCGCCTACTTTCAAAACAAGGGGTCTCAACCTTTAACGCAGATGGCAGAGAGTTCTTAAGGATTGAGCCAGAGGCAATTAGTAATTTAACACAAGTAGCAATTCATGATATTTCACATTACCTAAGATCAGAGCACTTAATGCAATTGGCCAATATTTTAAAAGATCCAGAGAGCTCACCAAATGATCGATTTGTGGCCCTGGATCTATTAAAAAATGCCAATATCTCAGCAGGTGGTGTGCTGCCAATGTGCCAGGACACCGGCACTGCAATTGTGATGGGTAAAAAGGGGCAACAGGTATTAACTAGTGAAAAAGATGAGATTTCAATTTCAAAAGGTGTTTATGATGCCTTTACAAAGTTAAATTTACGCTACTCCCAATTAGCACCACTCACCACTTGGGAGGAAAAAAATACTGGAAATAATCTGCCAGCTCAGATTGAGATCTACTCCGATACTGATCACGCAGATGAGTACAACTTTTTGTTTATTGCCAAGGGTGGCGGAAGTGCAAATAAATCATTTTTATATCAAGAGACCAAAGCGATTCTAAATCCCACCTCTTTTATGAGTTGGCTGGAGGAAAAATTGCGCTCGCTCGGAACATCTGCCTGCCCGCCTTATCACCTAGTAGTAGTAATTGGCGGAACTAGTGCTGAGTACACGGTAAAAGCTGCCAAGTTAGCCTCAACTAAGTATTTAGATTCACTACCAACTACAGGGGATGCAAAAACTGGCCGAGGCTTTAGAGATTTAGAGTTAGAAAAAGAGATTTTAAAGTTGACCCAAAGTATTGGAATTGGTGCCCAATTTGGTGGCAAGTACTTCTGTCATGATGTTCGCGTAGTTAGATTGCCAAGACATGGTGCATCACTACCAATCGCAATCGCCGTCTCCTGTTCAGCAGATCGACAGGTTAAAGCCAAGATTAATAAGGATGGAATCTTTATTGAAAAACTAGAGAGTGAACCAGCGCATTTTCTTCCAGCTGAAGGTGAAAATGAATTAACTGAGCATGAGATAACTATTGATTTAAATCAGCCAATGCCAGCGATTTTGGCTCAATTATCAAAGCACCCGGCTAAAACTAGAGTTAATTTATCTGGCACATTAGTGGTAGCACGAGATTTAGCTCATGCAAAATTAAAAGAGCTACTAGATAGTGGTAAACCACTTCCTGATTACTTTAAAAATCATGCTATTTACTACGCAGGGCCTGCTAAAAAACCTGATGGATATGCATCTGGCTCTTTTGGTCCAACTACAGCAGGACGAATGGATTCCTATGTTGAACAGTTCCAAGCCGCTGGTGGTTCATTAATTATGTTAGCTAAGGGAAATAGATCTAGCGCAGTTTCTCAAGCTTGTAAAAAGTATGGTGGATTTTACCTAGGTTCAATTGGCGGACCAGCAGCTCGATTAGCGCAAGATTGTATTAAAAAAGTAGAGCTTTTAGATTATGAAGAGTTGGGGATGGAGGCGATTTGGAAGATTGAGGTTGAAAATTTTCCAGCCTTTATAATTATTGATGATAAGGGAAATGATTTCTACGCCGATATTAGAAAACCAATAAGTATTGGTAGAAGAGCTTAAATAGTCAAGAGCTTATATTTATTTAAATCTAAATTAATACCAGTTTGAGCGCTTTGACTTGCTCCATGCCCGACATGGATATTTATATCTTTCATCTATGTACTTTAATCCCCAGGTAATTTGAGTTACTGGGTTAGTCCGCCAATCAGTACCCACTATCTCCATCTTGGTGGCAGGAAGCGCTTGGGCAATGCCATGAGCACCTGAACTCTTATTTCTAGATTTGTAATTCCACTTACTCTCTTTAGTCCAAAGGTTATCTAGGCAAGTAAACTGCTTCTCCGACCAGCGATACTTTTGAGCGATAATCTGGCGCGCCACCTCTCTAGCCCCATCCGCCTGGCGAGCGCTCTCCACCTGACGAGCTGCAATTGAAATTCTTGCCATTACTGAGGCATCAACCACCTTTACTGAGTCCAACTCCAAAAGGGAGGGGGTGGCTGGATCTGGATCTAATGAATCTGGTGTTGGCAGATCTGATGGCGGCAGCTGATCTGCTGGAATAGTTATAAATACCTGCTGCATATTGCTAGAGGCATTAGCCGGCTCCACAATTGCTAGAAAGAAGGCAAGGCAGGCAGCGGTCAGGGAGAGTCTTCGGGTCCGCTGATTGCGAACTGAAGGTAGGTATCTCTTCATACTCTGACCCCTTTCCTCACCTAAAAAACCTGCTTTTGCCCAATTTGGACAAGTTCAGAGTGCCAGCCAGCGGTGGGAGGGGCAACCTTATCTGGGCGTGTGGCGCGATTATCTTTATATTCACAGGTTGTATTAATCACAAAACCGCAGGTCAGAAACAGTAAAGTCCGATTTATCCGTTATGTCATTAGTAGGGGATTTACCTAGTTAGAGAAGTTAATTGGCTCCTCAAGTAGCTCTGTTACTAGCGCTGCGATTTGGGAGCGCTCGCTTCGGGTGAGGGTGATATGGGCAAATAATGGATGTCCCTTTAGGGATTCAACCACGGCAACTACACCATCATGTCGACCAACCCGCAGGTTATCCCGCTGGGCGATGTCATGGGTAAGCACCACCCGAGAGCCCTGACCAATTCGAGATAGCACTGTTAGTAAGACTCCCCGCTCTAAGGATTGAGCCTCATCAACAATCACAAAGGAGTCATGGAGTGAGCGACCACGAATATGGGTTAGTGGCAACACCTCTATTAACCCACGCTCGACAATCTCATCAATTACCTGCTGACTAACTAAAGCGCCTAAGGTATCAAAGACAGCTTGCGCCCAAGGTGACATCTTCTCATTCTCAGTTCCAGGTAGGTAACCAAGCTCCTGACCACCAACTGCATAAAGAGGACGAAAAATAACTACTTTTTTATGTAATCTTTTTTCCAAGACCGCTTCAAGTCCAGCTGATAATGCCAGCGCACTTTTTCCAGTTCCTGCTCTACCGCCTAATGAGACTATCCCCACCTCATGATCAAGCAAAATATCAAGTGCAACTCTCTGCTCTGCACTTCTGCCATGTAAACCAAATGCTGATCTATCACCACGAACTAATTGAAGTTTTTTATCCGCTGTAACCCGAGCTAAGGCACTTCCTTTTTCAGAGTGTAAAACTATGCCAGTATGGCAAGGATATTTTTTGCCTAACTCATTAACAATTTTTTCAGATTCATATAGTGAATCAATTATTGTTGAGCCAACACTCTCCTCAACCATCCCACTCCAGCCACTACTACTTGCTAATTCGGCGCGATACTCCTCAGCCTCAACGCCAACTGAGGATGCTTTCACCCTAAGCGGTAGATCTTTGGTTACTAACACCACTCGGCGACCATCTGCCATAAGATTTTTAGCAATCGCTAATATTCTTGAATCATTAGAGCCATCACGTAAAAATCCTGCCGGCAAAGTAGAGGGGTCGGAGTGATTTAATTCAACTGATAAACAGCCACCCTCATCATTAATTTTCACCGCTTGATCTAATCTGCCACTTTTTATCCTTAAATCATCCAAGGTTCTAAGCGCAGACCTGGCAAAGTAGCCAAGCTCTGGGTGATCTCTTTTACTCTCTAGCTCACCAATTACTGTGATTGGAATTATCACTTCATGTTCGGCAAATCTAGTAAGTGCCACCGGATCTGCAAGCAGCACACTGGTATCTAAAACATAGGTAATTCGAGCAGGATTTGGTTGATTAGATACTGACTTTAAAACAATTGATTCACTAGCCAATATCTATCATCTCAATCTGTTTAATTTTGCTCATTTTTGGAAGTAGATTAAAGGTAAATTATTTGGCTTAAGATTTGGTGCAGACACGCAAGGTTTAAAGGTAAAGATTAGATAAAGAGTTACAACCTAGGGCCATTTTTTACCTGACGCTCAATCCAAATAGAGGCAACCGGTAGGGTGCCAGCAAGTAGAAATAGAGCGGTTGCGAACAGGGATTTACGTTGGGCGATAGCTAAATGCAAAGCAGCCAATAAGTAAATTGGGTAGGTAAAGCCATGAAGAATAGGAATCCAAATAAAGCTCTCATAAAAGCTCTCTGATGGTACAAGATACTTAGCGGGCATATATCCAAACCAGAGCAACAGTGACATGACCCCAGCCCAAATTGCCATAATTCGAAATCTTAAAATCACTCCACTCATTTTCGCTTACCTACCTTAATAGATTTTGGATTTCTAAATTGTGGGAATAGCGGCGCAATTAATACTAGTGCTGCCATAAACCACCAGACCACTACATAAGATATATGTTGCCAATAAAAGCCGGAGATTTGTGGTTTAAGTTGTGGCGTTGGAATAGGAGAAAATACAGAATCAATCTTCGGAGTTAATTCTTCGCTCTGTAATACGATGTAACCATCATATAAAAACGGAGTCTCTTCACTAACTACTAATGCTGGATCGATTCTAGATAACTCACCTGGCTTTGGAAAGGTGCGATCCACATTTTGTCGCGGATATAAGCGACCAACAACCTCAGCTTTAGATTTGATTTCTGTTGGAGAGTCCTCAGCCACTCCGCGCACCACAAGAATTGCATAGCCGCTATCAAGATCAAGTAATCTGACATCTAAATCTACTATATTTCCATCTGGGAGCTTTTGCTCCTTTGCTAAGTATTTCTTTGAATACTCTCCAGAGGCTGAAACTATTCGATTTACTGCCTTAATCGGAATATTTAATCCAGCAGAGGTAATTTTAGATAACTCAATTACCGGTTGATCGGCAACTGGTGCTGTCGATGCTCTTAGATCTTGTGCTCGATGCAGCTGCCAAACCCCAAGCTCATACCCGGTATAAATTAAAAGTAGCCAAACGATTGTTAATAAAAATCGCTTAGCAAATTTTTTCATAAAAATTTAAAACTACTCTTGATCCTTACGATCCAATAATCTCTTATATCTTCGATAGAAATTAACCATTAGAAACACCATGGCCAAAGTAAGAACTATCATGGTCAAAGATCCAGCAACTCCCATATCAAAATTTCCAGCCTCATCAGCCATTTATACCTCCCCTAAATCAATACGCTAAGCCTACTTAGCCATTGCTGATTGGTTCTACACTTAGCGTGTGACTCATCCCAAAGTATTAATCGATCCAAGGCTACGCGAGCGCTACGGGATTAAATCTGCTGGGAAAAAGCGGATCTGGATCACAGTATGCAGCTTAATTCTAGTTTTAGCCTGGTTTATTTGGAGTGGTACAAATTTTGCAAACCCAGATATTAGATCAACACTAATCTCATTTAAGGCTGTAAGTGACCAAAAGATTTCAATTACCTACAAAATTTCAGTTAGAGATGTAGAAATTGATCATAGTTGCTCACTCGTAGCAAAAGATATTGATAAAAATACAGTAGGTGAGATTATTGATCTAATTCCCGCTGGGTCATTAGCAGCAGGTGAGAACCTGCGCACCATTGAAATCTCTACTCGATTGCCTGCGGTAAATGCAGGAATTGCCAGTTGCCAGTAATCTTTCCCCTCTTATGAACCAACCAACCCAGACCTGGCTAACTCAGGAAGCCGCTGATCGGCTAAAGGCTGAACTTGCTGAACTAGAGGGCCCGTTGCGCGCTGAGATAATTAAAAAAATAGAGACGGCAAGAGCTGAAGGTGATTTAAAAGAGAATGGTGGCTACCACGCAGCACGTGAGGAACAGGGAAAGATTGAAGGGCGTATTCGCCAACTAAAACATATGTTAGAGCATGCTCATATTGGCACACCTCCAGCAAGTGAATCCGGAGTAGTAGGACTTGGCATGTTAATTACCGTTGATATTGCTGGGGATGAATTAAAGTTTTTATTAGGTTCGAGAGAGATTGCAAGTGGTGATATTGATGTTTACTCTGAAAAATCTCCACTTGGAAGTGCGGTACTTGGGGCTAAGGTTGGTCAGACAGTTAATTACACAGCACCAAATGGCAAACAGATTGCTGTTGCAATCTTAGAAGCACAACCTTTTATTTAAAAAATTATTTACTCGCTTTATTGTACTTTCGCACACTTAGCGGAATAAAAATTGCCATGATAATCACCATATAAATTAATGACATTAATAATGGATTTTCGCTTGGAAAAGATCCAGCGGTTGCACCAAACTCATTAGTTAATCCAAAAAGTTCTCGACAACCTGCAACCATAGTTGAGACTGGATTCCACTCAGCTACATATTGCAGAGGTTTTGGCATCCCAGTTGTAGGCGCAAAGGCATTTGAAAGAAAAGTTAATGGAAATACCGCAATAAATGTAGCGTTCTGTGCCACTCTTTCTTCTCTAACTGACAACCCAATAATTACCCCAACCCAAGACATTGCAAAACCAAAAACTAGGAGAAATATAAAACCTAAAACTATATTAAAAAAGCCAGAACTTGGTCGCCAGCCAACAATAAATCCGGTTATTCCCATAGCTGTAAGAACAACGATATTTAAAGCACCATCACCTAAAGTTCTACCAAAAACTACAGCTGAGCGTGAGATTGGAAGTGATCTAAATCGATCAATTAATCCTTTTTGCATATCAGCAGCTAAACCAACTGCAGTTCCAGCTAAGGTGAATGCCACTGTTTGTACAAAAATCCCAGGCATAAGTAATTGAACATATCCTCCGGGTTGGCCAGTGTCGATTGAACCACCAAAGACATAGCGAAATAGCAACACAAACATAATTGGCTGAATTGTTGAAAATAGCAGTACCTCAGGAACTCTTGTAAGTTGTAGTAATTGGCGCTTGGTAATAACAATCGCATCCATTACAGCACTCATTTATCTACTCCGTTTCTTTCCAGAGGTCGCTAAATCCTCTTCATTTTTTTCCTCTGCTAGATGACCAGTTAATGATAAAAAGACATCATCTAGTGATGGCCGTTTTAATCCAATATCTAACGGATGGATACCCTGCTCATCAAGTAACTTTGCAGCTTCAATTAAGGCCTTACTACCAGTAGTAACTGGGGCAGAAATTTGTCGTAATCCTTCATCAACATTAATTGCACCACCACTAACCTTTGCCACAATTTGTTTAGCTGCTGCAATATTTTGGTTCTCTACCACTATCTCTAGACGTTCGCCACCAACTTGTTTTTTAAGTGAATCTGAGGTTCCCCTAGCAATAACCTTGCCATGATCAATAACAGCAATCTCATCTGCCAGTTGATCAGCCTCCTCTAGATACTGAGTTGTTAATAAAAGAGTTACGCCACCTGTAACCAACTCATTAATGACTCCCCACATATCTTGTCGACCTCTTGGGTCTAATCCAGTAGTTGGTTCATCCAAGAAAAGTACTTTAGGTTTAATAATTAATGATGCCGCTAAATCTAGGCGTCTGCGCATTCCACCTGAATAAGTTCTAATAGGTCGTTTAGCAGAATCAGTTAATGAGAATTGTTCTAATAACTCTATAGCTCTAACCTTTGCTTGTTTGGCTGATAGGTGATACAAACGACCAAACATAATTAAGTTATCCCAGCCAGTTAAAGTTTCATCAACAGCTGCATATTGACCTGAAAGACCAATGATTTTTCTAACCTCATCTGGATTTTTTAATACATCAATTCCCGCAACAGTTGCTCGTCCTGAATCTGGTGTTAGCAAAGTTGCTAACACTCTTACAGTTGTAGTTTTTCCAGCACCATTTGGACCTAATACTCCCAGAACTGTTCCTTCTTCAACATCTAAGTTCAACCCAGCTAATGCTTTTACGGATCCATTGTTATAGGTCTTAAACAGGTTTTCTGCAACTATTGCTTTCATTGTTCAAACCTAACATAAAACAGCGGTAAACTATTCCATATCCCAATAGCTGCTTGTTTTGAGGAAAAATCATAGTAGAGGCGAGGTAAAGTAGATGAAAAATGCAAAGAATAAATCTAATTCAATGGATCAAAAAAATGGACCACTTACCCATCGAGAAATATTGGTCGTTCTCAGCGGATTAATGACAGGCATGTTACTTGCAGCGCTTGATCAAACTATTGTCTCTACTGCTCTTAAGAATATTGTCGAAGATTTTAACGGACTTAATCATTACACCTGGGTGATAACTGCTTACCTTTTAACCTCAACCGCCTCTACTCCACTTTATGGAAAAATTTCAGATTTGTATGGCCGACGCCCTGTATTTCAATTTGCAATTATTACTTTCTTAATTGGATCTTTTTTAGCTGGCGCTTCCCAAAATATGACTCAACTTATCTTTACTCGGGCACTACAAGGTTTAGGTGCTGGGGGTTTAATGGCACTTACATTTGTAATTATTGGAGATATTGTGGCTCCAAGAGAGCGCGGTAAGTACCAAGGTTATTTTGGTGCTGTCTGGGGATTATCCTCAGTTGCAGGTCCACTACTTGGTGGGTTTTTTTCAGATAATGCAACAATTTTAGGAATTTCGGGTTGGCGTTGGATTTTTTATATAAATCTACCATTTGGAATTCTGGCATTAGTTATAACCTCAGCCGTACTTCATATTCCTAAAGTAAAACGCGATCATAAGATTGATTACTACGGCGCGCTTCTTTTAGTGTTGGCAGTTAGTGCTATTTTATTAGCGGTTTCAGTTTATGGACCAGAGGATGGATGGACTAATCCAAATACATTAACTGCAATTGCAATAGGTTTGATTTTGATATTAGCGTTTCTGTGGCAAGAAAATAGAGCTGCAGAACCAATATTGCCGCTGAGATTATTTAAGAATCACACTTTTTCACTTACATCTACTCTAGGTTTTATCATTGGTGCAGGGATGTTTGGTGCGATAGTTATGCTGCCATTGTATCTGCAAGTTGTGAAAGGAAATTCAGCCACAGAAGCTGGCTTAAAGTTAATTCCATTAATGCTTGGAATAGTTTCCATGTCGATTTTCAGTGGAAAGCGAATTTCAGCAACTGGTAAGTACAAGATATTTCCCATTTTAGGCGCTGCAATTATGACTTTTGGCTTAATTTTGATGGCAACCCTAAATGAAGATACGCCATTTAGCTTACTTTCAATTTACGCAATATTGATGGGTGCAGGCTTAGGACTGTCTATGCAAACTATCGTGATTGCTTTGCAAAACTCAGTCGATTTTCAAGATATGGGAATTGCCACCTCTTCTAATACCTTCTTTAGATCACTCGGTGGTGCATTCGGTACGGCAATTTTTGGCACCATTTTAAGTAACCGAGTTGCTTATTACCTGCAGGAAAACTTTGCAACATTAAGCCAATCCAATCCAAAAGCGGTTGAAGGTTTTGACCCTGCAAAACTTGAAGTGGTAAGAAGTAATACCTCAATAATTGCTACCTTACCACCAGAAATTAGAGATACAGTTTTGCATAGCTTTACTCAAACTTTTCATATAGTTTTTTATGCTGCAACTCCAGTAACTTTTATTGGTTTTGTTTTAGCCTTCTTTTTGAAAGAAAAGCCATTACAAAGTAGTTCTGATCATCATGCGGCAAGAACAGAGGCTGCTGGTGAGGCGGTAGGTTAAAAAGTATTGTTTAAAACTTTTAAAAATCCGTTCGCAAACCTTCCCACAGAGGTTGCGATACTTTCCACAGTTTCATTTCTAGTTGCAGTCGGTTTTGGTCTAATAATTCCTGCCATACCAATATTTGCTGCATCTTTTGGGG
>CAYFKM010000001.1:31860-48805 GCA_964344025.1 uncultured Candidatus Nanopelagicus sp.
GTTTGGTGTGAGTAAGACTGCTATCGGCTTAATAATCTCCTGCTTTGCAATTGTGAGATTCGCCTCGGGTTTAATTTCTGGTCGGCTAGTTGATAAATTTGGTGAGCGAGCAGTACTTGGCTTTGGTCTATTTATGGTTTCATTCTTCACATTACTTACTGCTCTATCTCAAAGCTACTCTCAGTTACTAATTTTTAGAGCGTTAGGTGGTTTAGGATCCTCAATGTTTTCAGTTTCAGCTGGCTCCCTACTTATGAGATCAGTAGGTGATAACTACCGTGCTCGAGCACAATCTCTTTATAACGGGGGATTTTTGCTTGGTGGCATATCAGGTCCGGCATTTGGTGGAATTCTTGCAGGTATATCACTTAGAGCGCCATTTTTTGTCTACTCAATTTCATTAGCTATGGCAGCAATCACCGCTTTGTTTTTTTTAAGTGAAAAAAAATTAGGTAAAAAGGTTGATCTACCAACGATTAAAGTTGGACAAACTACTTTAAATCAAGCACTTAAGTTGCGACCTTATCAAATTGCACTGGTGCTTGCATTTATAAATAATTGGATTTTATTTGGATTACGCTCATCAATTTTGCCATTATTTGTAACTGAAAAACTAAACTCCACTGCATCAGTAGCTGGACTTGGGTTGACAATAGGTGCACTGGTTCAAGGTCTACTCATGCTAAAAGCTGGAAAATTTTCAGATGTAAATGGTAGGAAAGCGGCAATGTTGTTAGGTGGAATTTATGTAATGTTTGGCATTCTTATGCTGTCATTTACTACTAATGCAACTATGTACTTTATCTCGATGGCACTTTTTGGTTTAGGCAGTGCATATGTAGGTACTGCACCAGGAAGTGTGGTGGGTGACATTATTAATGGTCGAGGTGGACAAGTTATTGCAGCCTGGCAAATGGCTGGCGATGCCGGAATGATAATTGGTCCAATTTTGGTAGGACTATTGACAGATAATTTTAGTTTTCAAGTTGCCTTTTTATTTTCGGCAGGAATATGGGTAATCTCACTTGTATTATCGGCAGTGCTACCAGAGACTCGAGCTTCACATATTGAAAATGATTTAATCCCGGATAAAAATAAACAGGAGCTATGATCTCTCATAGCTCCTGTTAGTAGTTTAAAGTTATTGGCGACGTAAAATTGAAATAAGGCGTAGTACCTCAAGATACAACCAAACGATTGTCACCATTAAACCAAATCCTGCACGCCATGATTCCTTCTCTGGCGCACCATTGGCAACACCTCTTTGGATTTGATCAAAATCTAGAACTAGAAACAGGCTTGCTAATGCAACACCAGCAACCGCTAGTAATAGACCGATACCAGATACGCCATAAAAACCGTATCCCTGTCCTACTCCGAAAAAGGAAGCAACTAAAGAAACTAGACCAAGAATAAAGTATCCAATGGCTGCGCCAATTAATGCACGAGTGAATTGAGGAGTTGCCCGTAAAGTTCCGTTACGGTACATAATTAATACACCAGCAAAAGCTGCGATAGTTCCAATTACTGCTTGGCTAACAATTCCAGGGTAGAAGCTTTCATAATAGTGACTCAATGTTCCAAGCGCTAAGCCTTCTAAAGCGGCATAAGCAATAACTAACCCGGGTTTAATACTTTTACTAAAGCTAATAATCATGGCGAGGGCAAAGCCACCTAAAAATCCTAGAAGGACGGCACCCATGCCAAGGTTGGCTGTCCAAGCAAATGCACCAACAACTAGTAGTACAGCAAATAAAAATCCAGTTTTCGCAACCACATCTTCCATGGTCATACGACCTGTGCGCATTGATGAGGCTGCCGGAGCGTTATAACTCTGCTCTAATTGATCAACTTGCATTGTGCCAGGTTGATTAAAAGCCTTGCCAAGTACAGGGTTTGAACTCTTCATTCTTCTCCTTATTTAGAAGTAGCTGACAACCATTAGTCAGTTACTTAGGTAGTAAACAAATATTAATCTCTCCCAATTCCCACCGCTAATACAACGGGGCGGCCGGAACTTAAACTTTGCTGAAGATTCGATTAGTTGAGCGTGCCCCCGGTGGGGGTCGAACCCACACTTGTGCGATTTTAAGTCGCATGCCTCTGCCATTGGGCTACAGGGGCGAATCTTCCAGGGGTAAATCTACCTGTATTTTTTGCTTCCTAAACCCAAGCGACTTTCCCCTAATCCACTAGTGACCAAGCCATCCCATCCAAAATATCTGACTCAGAGGCTACAAACTCACTTGCTCCAGTTGCAGCCATAACTCTTGATAGCACTAATGAACCAGCGGTGATCACATCAACTCGACCAGGATGCATATAACCTAATTCTGCAATCTCATTTTTCTGCATAGATTGAAGCATTGCAGAAACCTTATAAACCTTATCCGCAGATATTCGAGACAAATGAATTAGATTTCGATCATACTCATTTAATTCAAGAGCTGCAGCAGCCACTGTGGTAGCTGTTCCAGCCACAGCAATTAAAGTTTTTGCGGTAGAAATCGGAACAGTAGCTGCAGCTTGTGCAATTGCTTTATCAATGTCAACAATTGCTCTAGCAACTTGATCCGATGTCGCTGGATGAGAGTTTAAATGTCGCTCACTCATTCGGACGCACCCAATATCAACACTTTTTGCAAACTCAACTTTTTCATTTCCATATACAAACTCAGTAGAACCACCGCCAATATCCACAACTAAAAAAGGAGCATCGCTTTGATTCAGGCCCTTAGTTGCGCCGCAATATGAAAGTTTTGCCTCTTCATCACCAGGTATAACTTCAACTTCGACTCCCAAAATTTTCTTTACACCATCTGTAAATAAACCTCTATTTGTGGCATCTCGGGTTGCTGAGGTTGCACAAAATCTAATTTTTTCAACTGACTTGCTTACAATCTCCCGATTAAAGCTACTGACAGCCGCTAGTGTTCGATCAATTGCATCTGGTTGAAATAATTTATTCTTATCTACCCCCTGACCTAATCGAACTATTTCCATACTTCTTACAATCTCTTTAAAATTACCATTATTAATATCAGCAATTAGTAATCGAATTGAGTTTGTGCCACAGTCGATTGCGGCTACTCGAGTCATTAGTCATTCCGTTCTTTTAGATTAGAAATCACACTACATGGCTTGATTTGCCACCATTGGTCCAATTCCTTTAAAGCTTCATCACCTAATGGATTAACACCAGAGCCAGTAGCTAATGAGTGAGCGACTAAAGAGTGGAGACACTTAACTCGATCTGGCATTCCACCCGCAGTTACCCCTTCAATCTCAGGAACTTCAAGTTTTAGCTCCTTGGCTAGAGCCGACCGGGCTGCCTCATAATCAATATGTGCTGCTTGATAATTGCCCGCTAACTCTGGATCGGCTAATAATCGTTCGTTCATTGTCGCCATAATTCCTGAACTTTCTAGAGTAGATATGGCTGCAGTTAATTTTGGACAGGTTGCATAGTAAAAAGTTGGAAATGGCGTGCCATCTGCTAATCGAGGTGGAGTTTCAACTACATCTGGAGCACCACATGGACAGCGATGAGCTACCGCCGAGACATCTCTTGGAGTTCTACCCAATTGTGCTTCAACGATATCCAAGTCAAATTGAGTAGGTGCTTCTCTGACAAACCCATTTTCAGGATTAACCATATTTATTGATTTACATTAGTACTTGTAATCGATGAAATTAATCTTGAATACCAAGGAATTCCAATAGGTAATAGCTCTGAAACCTTTGGCTCTAAATCATTTTGAGTAATTTCATTATTGCCAACCACTATATATTGTCTTTCTCCTGGAAAAACAAAATGAAGCCTAGCCCGAGCTTGGCTTGCAATATATTCAGGGTCATCCCACAATTCCAATTCTTTTGCTGCTTTTTCAAGCATTGCCTGATTATCTGCTAACTGATTCTGAAGCGAATTTATTTGTGCTTTTTGTGTAAAGTAATGTTGAAGTGGTGGAGCTAAAGTCACAGCGATAGCAAATAAAACTATGCCAGCTATCAGCGCCCGATTAGATAAACCGCGCTTTTTTAAATTAGATTGAATTGATCGCCTAGACTTAGCTATTAATCCTGCGGCAAAAAATCTTCGTCCAGCCATGGTCGTGCTTACTTAAACCTAGGAAATGCAGATTTACCAGCATAAGTGGCATTATTTCCAAGCTCTTCTTCGATTCGTAGTAGTTGATTATATTTTGCAACTCTCTCAGATCGAGCTGGAGCACCAGTTTTGATTTGACCACAACTTAGTGCAACAGCTAAGTCTGCAATAGTTGTATCTTCAGTCTCACCTGACCGATGACTCATCATCGACCTATAACCGTTATTGTGAGCAAGATTTACCGCGTCGATTGTTTCAGTCAAGCTACCAATTTGATTTACTTTAACTAGCAATGCGTTTGCTGTTTTACTATCAATTCCTTGCTGTAATCGCTCGATATTGGTTACAAATAAATCATCACCAACAATTTGCACTTTCTGCCCTAATTCATTAGTTAATTTTGCCCAACCATTCCAATCATTTTCATCAAGTGGATCCTCAATTGAAACCAAAGGATAAGCAGCTACCAACTCACTGTAATAATTAATCATTTGATCTGAGGTTAACTTCTTTCCCTCAAAATTATAGGAGCCATCTTCAAAAAACTCAGTCGCAGCGACATCCATTGCAAGTGCAATCTGTGATCCAGCCTTAAAACCAGCATTAGAAACCGCCTCTAAAATCAAATCTAGAGCTGCTCTATTGCTTGCAAGGTTTGGGGCAAAACCACCTTCGTCACCAATACTTGTAGCTAAACCCTTTTTCTTTAAAACTGATTTCAAACTATGGTAAATCTCAGCACCCCATCTTAAAGATTCCTTAAATGATTCTGCACCAATTGGTGCAACCATAAATTCTTGAATATCGACATTAGTGTCGGCATGGGCACCACCATTCAAAATATTCATCATAGGTACTGGAAGAGTTTTTGCATCACTTCCGCCTAAAAATTTAAATAAAGATTGATTTGCACTAATAGAAGCTGCCCTTGCTGCCGCTAAGGAAACGCCTAAAATTGCATTAGCACCAAGCACAGATTTATTTTTTGTACCATCTAGTGAAATCATTTTTTCATCAAGCACTCTTTGATTTTCAGCTGTTAGGCCAACTACTTCCTTGGATATTTTTTCGTTTATGTTTTTTACCGCAGTCTCAACTCCTTTACCAAGGTATCGACTGCCACCATCTCTTAACTCAACAGCTTCAAATGCTCCGGTAGAGGCACCGCTAGGTACCGCTGCTCTTCCAATAACCCCATTATCTAAAACAACTTCAACTTCAACTGTTGGATTTCCACGGGAGTCTAATATCTCTCTAGCTTTTACTTTCTTAATGACTGACACAAGAATCTCCCATTAAATTGTTTTGGATTTTATAGATGAATTCTACCTTGACTCGTGAGTCTTAATTCGCTCAATCAGAGATTTTGCGGCACTTCGTAGCGCAGCCTCAGGGTCTATTCCCTTTTCAACAGCTTGAGCAATTAATCCAAGCAGTAGCTCGCCAAATTGATCCTCAGTAATCTCGTTAGAAACAGATACTGACTTAGAAATTGGAAGTTGAAAATCCAATTTGTTAATTCGGTAAATAATTTTGGTTGCAAGCGATAATGCGGGCTGCGACAGCGGAACTCCATCTATCAATGAGGTTCGCCCTTTTTCTGCTGCTTTTTGAGATTCCCAATTTTCTAAGACCTCTTCACTGCTTCCAACTTTAGATTCACCAAATACATGTGGATGACGCCGAATCAATTTATCGGCAACGCCCTTCGCTACATCTTCAATATTAAAGGGAGAATTAGTATCTTCCTCAGCAATTCTTGAATGAAAGTAGACTTGAAGCAGTAAATCTCCCAACTCCTCTTGCATATCAGCCTTGTCATTATTTTCTACAGCTTCAATGAACTCATATGACTCTTCAAGCAAATACTTTAGAAGTGATGCGTGATCTTGCTCAGCATCCCATGGACATCCACCTGGTGAACGAAGTTTGTCCATAACATCGCGCAACCTAAGAAGTTCTGAGCCCATTTTACTTCCTAGGGTGCTGGAGTTACTGCACCATCAGTAACATCATCTGCTTCGATCGCTGCTGAAGTTGGATTCCACTTTCCATATTTAGAATTTACCTCCACGCCAAGTTTTGCAGCCATTGCTACCAATGCTTTTGAAACTTCACTACTTGCTTGCGATTCCGGAATTCCCTTTGCAATTGAATCTGCATTTAGACGATCAACAATAATTAGAATTCTTAGATAATCATTAAATGAAGACTCGGCTAGGTTTGCACTTATTAATGCCTTTGGTAAGTTTGCTTCACCACCAATTTGTGATGTGATCTGATCTCGTCGCTGAGCTACATCTGAAGGGGTTACAACAAAATTTCTCTCGGCTGCAATTTGATCAAATAGAACTTTTACGATTGCAAACTGAGCCTGATTTCTTAATAATTGCTTTCCTTGTATCAAATCCATTTGTGATGTGTCTACACTCTTTCGTGCTGCAAGCATTTCATCAACAATCGCTTGAATATTGCTTGCTTTGATTTCGGTGTCGCCAATAGTTACACCAGATCCCATACTCGAACATCCTGAAACTAAAATCAAAACTGCAATCAATGTCGATATCTTTTTAAAGAGTCTCATTCTTAAATTCCTAAAGGTTATTTCTGCTATTGGCGGGTGTGATCAAATTATCAATAACTTCATCTACCCAGGTCAGGATGGAAGTATTCCCTACCTGAGGGCTATCAATCCAATTTGGAGTACTCGGTCTACTTACTAAGAGGGTTTGAGAGGCGTTTTTATAGATTGAGCCGGGGTAGAGCCTGGATAATTTCAATTGCGCAGATTCAGCAAGAATTATCGGATAAAGCCGTAAATTTTTTCCAGAGAATGAAACATCAGTTATACCCAAAGACTTTGCAAATAATCTTAAAGATGAAACCTTGATCAACTCTTCGGCTGGTTCAGGTAAATCGCCAAATCTATCTAATAATTCAGATTTAATTTCAGATAAAACTTCATTACTAGAAGCATCTGCCAATCGTCGATAAATATCTAATCTAAGCCTTTCAGAATCAACATATGTAATCGGTAGATTTGCATTAAGTGGAAGCTCAATTTTGCACTCGATCCGTTTAGGCATATCTTCAAAATAACCGCTCTTGAACTCATCAACTGCATCAGCCACCATGCGCATATACAAATCAAATCCAACCTCAGCAATATGGCCAGATTGTTCACCACCCAAAAGATTTCCAGCTCCCCTTATTTCTAAATCCTTTAATGCCACCTGCATACCGGCGCCTAAATCTGTATTAGTAGCTATTGTTGTTAGCCGATCATGTGCTAACTCTGAAATTGGCTGCTCGGTTGGATAAAGAAAATATGCATATGCCCGCTCTCTACTCCTACCAACGCGACCTCTTAGCTGATGTAGTTGAGATAATCCAAATTGATCAGAACGATCGACAATTAAGGTGTTTGCATTGGGAATATCTATACCACTTTCAATTATTGTCGTGCAAAGTAGTAAATCAAACTCTCTATTCCAAAAGGATAAAATAACCTCTTCTAAAATTCTCTCATTCATTTGACCATGTGCAATACCTACTTTAATACCCGGAACTAAAGCTTTAATTTTTTCAGAAACTAATTCAATACTTTCTACTCTATTGTGAATGTAAAAAACTTGTCCATCTCTCAATAACTCTCGATGGATTGCCGCTGCCACCTGCTTATCATCATATGGTCCAACATAAGTTAAGACTGGATGTCTTTCCTCTGGCGGTGTTGTTATGTTGGACATCTCCCGTATTCCAGTAATTGCCATTTCTAGGGTTCTTGGTATTGGAGTTGCGGACATAGAAAGTACATCAATATTAGTTCGAGCTTTCTTTAATTCCTCTTTATGTTCAACGCCAAATCTTTGCTCCTCATCTACTACTAATAAGCCTAAATTAAGAAATTCAATATCTTTTGAGAGTAAGCGATGGGTTCCAATGACTACATCTATAACACCTGATTTTAGTTGAGCGATAATTTCTTTAACTTCAAAGGTTGAATTAAATCGAGATAGCGCAGCTACTTTGATTGGAAAACCTGAGTACCGAGTTGAAAAAGTCTTGAAATGTTGTTGAACTAAAAGAGTTGTTGGAACCAAGATTGCAACCTGTTTTCCATCTTGAACTGCTTTAAATGCTGCCCGTACCGCAATTTCAGTTTTTCCATATCCAACATCGCCACAAACGATTCGATCCATGGGGTTAGGTTTTTCCATATCTCGCTTAACTTCATCAATCGTTGCCTGCTGATCAATTGTCTCTACGAATGGAAAACTATCCTCTAATTCTTTTTGCCACGGGGTATCTAGTGAGAAAGCAAAGCCAGGTGCACTCATTCTTGCTGCGTATAATCGAATCAACTCAGCAGCAATTTGTTTTACAGCTTTTCTTGCTTTTCGCTTACTAATCTGCCAATCAGAACCGCCAATTCGATTTAACGTAGGCGACTCTCCACCAACATATTTAGTTACTTGTTCTAAAGTATCTGTTGGCACAAATATACGATCTGCTGGTTGTCCTCGTTTTGAAGGGGCATACTCAATAACCAAATACTCACGTGCAGCTCCATTACTTGTTCTAGTAATCAACTCTACGTATCGACCAACTCCATGTTGCTCATGAACGACATAATCCCCAGAATTTAGTTGAAGTGGATCAATCGTTTTCCTTCGCTTAGAGGGCATTCTGGCCAAATCCTTGTCAGCACTTTTCTGCCCTGAAATATCCTTATCCGAAATGATAACCAGCTTATATTCCTGACTAAGAAAGCCATGTTGAATATCTGATTTAATCAACTTGACCAGATTATTATCTGAATCAAAACTATTTTGAATTTGGTTTGGTATTTCATTTGAATTTAACAACTCACTAAATCTAGTTAAAGTTCCAGAAGCTTTTGCAGTAAAAATTACTGAAAAACCTCGCTTTTGCCACTGGCTTATATCCCTAAGTGCATTCTCATACTTGCTCTCATAACTCTCTATTTCTTCAACGAAATTTAACTTAGAATCCTCCGGAACACTTACATATTTATTAAGGGTGCGCCACTTATGATTTTTAATTTCCGAATCTGCCTTTATCTCATCTAATTGATAAAAACCACCAATACCTAATTTATTACTTAACTCAATAGGTGCAGATATAACTTGAGCATTTGACCAACCAATATTTGACCAAGCAGCTTGAAGAAATTCATTATTCGTTTCAACTAGATCCAAAGCTCTGCTACGAATTCTTGGTTCATCTACAAGCCAAATTTGACTTGGATACGGTAAATAATCTGTGAGCATTTTAAAACTCTCAACTAGGCCTGCCGCCAATGATTCAATTCCTTCAAAATAAATTCCCGCGGCAATTTTTTCTGTTAACTCACTAATTTCCGGGAAGTTATTACCTAAATTTTGAGCTTGTTGCTTCAAATTATCATCAATAAGTAACTCTCGACAAGGATAAATTACAATCTCATTTAAGATCTTATCTGAGGATCTTTGGTCTGATATTGAAAAGAAATTTAGTTCATCAATTTCATCACCAAAAAAATCAATGCGAATAGGATGCTCTTGATCGGCTGGAAATAAATCCAGTATGCCACCCCTAACTGCAAACTCTCCTCGACGTTCAACTAAATCTGCTCGCGTAAATCCAAACTTTATTAATAAAGCTATTAAATCACTCATAACATATGTGGCTTTACTTTTTATAATTATTTTAGAAGTAGATAAATCATTTGAAATAATGGGCTGTAATAAGGCTCTAATGGAGCAAACAACAATTTTTGTCTGATTACTATTAATCTTATCTAGGGCTTTAAATCGAGCTGTGACTGTATCTGCCTTTGGACTCAATCTTTCATGCGGCAAAGTTTCCCAAGCTGGAAAATTAATTACTTGATTACTACCAATTAGCGAAGATATTTCAGCAGCCAGCTCTTCAGAATGACGGGTAGATGTAGTTACCAACAATAGTGGCGACTTGGCAGTAGCCGCGAGCAAACTATGGATGGCAGAAGGTGCAACTAAATTTTCATTCAACTCTAAATATTCTGTAACTGGATCTAAAAGCTTATGAAATAGATTTAACACTTTTAGCCCCTTCTAGAAAACGCCAGATACCCCCACTTCGAAAATGAAGGGGGGTGATGGTTAATTCTATGGCCTATTTTGGGCAGTAGCAGCCAAAATGGTGTGCTTGCGAATTAATAACCTGTAATGATTAAGCCATGAGTTCGACCACTGAAAATGCCAGTCTAAGAAATGATGTTCGAAAATTAGCAGATCTACTAGGCCAAACATTAGCTCGTCAGGAGGGCGATGAATTACTTTCATTGGTTGAAGCTGTTCGGTTAAGTGTTCGTGAGGGTAAACAAGATAAGGTGCTTAGCTCCTTAACTGATAGACAAACTGTCGCTCTAGTTAGGGCATTTAGTAACTATTTTAATTTAGCTAATGTTGCAGAACAGGTAGATAGAACCAAAGTTTTGGCCGAGGTAAGAAAAACTAGTGGTTCTTGGATTAGTAAAACTATTGACAATATTTTAGAGGCGCAAGAAAAAGATAAGAGCTTTAATAAAAATGATTTACAACAATGGGTAGATAATTTTTCAGTTAGACCAGTTTTTACTGCTCACCCAACTGAAGCAGCAAGGCGATCAGTCTTAAGCAAAATGACCACGATTGCAGAGTTATTAGAGCAGCCAGACACACAATTAAAGAGTGAAAGATTAGCTGAGGCGATTGATTTACTTTGGCAAACTGATGAGTTAAGACTTGGCAGACCAGAACCACTAGATGAAGCAGTTAATTCTATTTATTACTTAGATGAGTTAATGCAAGAGATAGTTCCTGAGGTTTTAGCTAGCTTTGCTAAAGAGGTTAAAAGGTTAGGAGTCAATCTTTCACCGGCTGCAAAACCTTTAACATTTGGCACTTGGATTGGTGGCGATCGTGATGGTAATCCACATATAACCTCGGAAGTAACTAAATCAGCAATTCTTCTTCAAAATTCGCACTTTACCCGTGCCATTACAAAACATCTAGATGAGTTAAGGCAAGCCCTCTCAATATCTACCAAGCTAGCTGGTGTATCAATAGAGTTAGAAGAATCTCTCGCACAAGATTTAGAAAAACTTCCTGAAATTGAGGCTAGGTATCGCAGAATCAATGTTGAGGAGCCATATCGATTAAAAGCTACGGCGATCGGACATAAGTTAACTCTCACTCAAGCACGCCATGCCGCCGGATTGCCACACTTTCCTGGCCGAGATTACAAAGATACGGCAGAGTTACTTTCGGATTTTGAAATTATGCGGGCCTCACTTTTGGCAAATAATGGCGAGCTTATTGCGACTGGACTGCTGGAGCGAGTAATTAGAACTATAAATGCATTCGGATTAACACATGCCACAATGGATATTCGAGAGCACTCTGGGGTTCATCGTAATCTCTTAACTCAAATTTATGGAGAAATCAACAGTGATTTAATCTCTAATGAGCTGAGCTCTAACAAAAACATAGAAATTAAAAATCTCGATGAGGTTAGTGATCGATGCTATAAAACCTTTTTAGCGGTCAATGAGTTAATCGATCGGTTTGGGTCAGAGGTAATTGAGAGTTACATAATATCAATGACTCGATCCGCTGAAGATGTCCTTATAGCAGCAGTAATTGCTAAGCATGCTGGATTGATTTCATTAGATGAAAGAAAGTCATTTGCAAAAATTGGCTTTGTGCCTTTACTTGAGACTGTAGCTGAGCTGCGAGCAGCTGGTGAAATATTGGATCAGTTGTTGAGTGATAAAAATTATCGAAAAATAGTTTCACTTCGTGGAGATCTTCAAGAGGTAATGCTTGGCTACTCAGATTCAAATAAGGATGCCGGAATAACTACTAGCCAGTGGGAAATACATAAAGCCCAAAGAAAATTGAGAGATGTGGCAATTAAACATGGAATTAAATTGCGATTGTTCCATGGTAGAGGTGGTTCAGTTGGTCGAGGCGGTGGTCCAACTTATGATGCTTTGATTGCACTTCCATGGGGCTCAATTGATGGCCATATTAAAATGACAGAACAAGGCGAGGTAATCTCAGATAAGTATGGATTACCAGCGCTAGCGAAGGAAAACCTAGAGTTAACCTTGGCAGCCGCCCTTGAAGCGACTGTATTAAACAGAAAACCTAGACAATCCTCGGGTGATTTAAATACTTGGAACGATTGTATGGATTTAATCAGTGATAGCGCATTTAACGCTTATCGCAAATTAGTTGATGATCCAAACCTTCCGGCATACTTTTATCAATCAACCCCGGTAGAGCAATTAGGAAATTTATTCTTAGGCTCACGTCCATCGCGAAGGCCAGATGCAGCAAGTGGCTTGGATTCATTGCGGGCAATTCCATGGGTGTTTGGATGGACACAAAGTCGCCAAATTGTCCCAGGGTGGTTTGGAGTTGGCTCTGGCTTAAAGGCGGCACGCGAGGCTGGAAAGGGTGAATTACTACAAACCTTACTGAAAGAGTGGCACTTCTTTAGAACTTTTATTAGTAATGTTGAGATGACTCTTGCTAAAACTGATTTTGCTGTAGCCGAACGTTATGTAAAAACTTTAGTCGATCCTTCATTACACAAAATATTTGAACAAATTAAATTGGAATTTGAGTTAACTGTTAAAGAATTACTGTTAATGACCGGTGAAAGTGAGATTTTAGGAAATCAACCTATTCTGGCTCGAACATTACAAATTCGAGATACTTATTTAGCCCCATTGCAGTTACTACAGGTATCGTTACTTGCTCGAGTCCGAGAGCAAAAAAATCCAGATCCAATCTTAACCAGAGCTTTGTTATTGACAATAAATGGAGTTGCTGCCGGGTTAAGAAACACTGGCTGATTAATCGTTAAAATTTGTTTGAGATTTATCCAAACCGTTTAAAACTAGTGATTCAACAGCGTCTGCGCCCCGCTTCAAAAACTCACTCAAACTTTGCTTTTCTTCTTTTGAGAATTGTTTTAAGACAAAATCCGCTGGATCTTGCTCGCCAATTGGTCTGCCGATTCCCATTCTGATTCGAAAGTATTCTGAACTTCCTAGCGAAGCAGTAATTGACTTTAATCCGTTGTGCCCGTTATCACCACCACCTGACTTAATTCTCAAATTATTAAATGGCAGGTCTAATTCATCATGAATAACAATTATCTGCTCAAGTGGAATTTTGTAAAAATCTGCTAGAGCTCGGGTTGGTGCTCCATACTCATTCATGTATCCAAGTGATTTAGCCAAAAGTAAATTTTCACTTGAACACTTAACTTCAGAAATTTCCATACGAGATTTATGTGAAGAAAATTTTTGATTTCTTGAAAGTGAATTTAAAACAAGCTGACCAATATTGTGACGAGTTTTTTCATACTCTGGACCAGGGTTACCTAAACCCACTACAAGCCAACGATTAGCCATACGTTAAGGCTAGTCCTTACTTGCTCTTCTTATCCTTCTTATCATCACCTTCGGTAGGAGCTGCAGCAGCCACAGCTTCACCTTCAGCAGGTGTAGCAGCAGCTTCACCTTCAGTAGGAGCGACTGCAACAGCAACCTCTTCCACTTCAGCAGATTTAACAGATAGATGAACAACTGTCATCTTAGGATCACTAATTAACTTAACGCCCTCTGGCAATACCACCTCTGATGCACTCTTTGATTCACCAGCCATCATTCCTTCCATACTTAGCATTAAGAAGGCAGGAATGTTTGTAACATCGACCTCAACCTCAATTGAGTTGTTGGTGTGTTCCAAAATTCCATCTTGATCATACTTACCTTCAGTATGTACTGGAACGGATACAACTACACGCTCGCCACGACGAACTATTACTAAATCAATATGCTCTAGTAATCCAGTAAGTGGATCACGACTTACAGATTTTGGAAGTGTCAGCTCTGTGTGATCATCTAATACGACATCAATCAAAACGTTTGAAGTTTTAAGTGCAACGCTAAGCTCTTTAGAAGGAAGTGCAACATGTTGTGGCTTTTCACCATGACCATAAATAACTGCAGGAATTAAACCATCACGGCGAGAACGGCGAGCAGCACCTTTACCAAACTCGGTACGGCGAGCGCCCTGGATTGAAATCTCAGCCATTGCATTCTCTCTCTTCTACTTGGAACTATTTCTAGTCACATACGTTCCCTAGAGAGAGCCGTCGATTACGGATAAAACCCTCGCCGGAACGAGGGGCTAGATTAGCGAACCCTTGGCCAAAAGGACAAATCCTTAATTTATTTGATGTAAACCGCGTACAAGAAGGGCTAATAAATGCGAAAGCGGTGAGTTAGGTAGCAAAAAGTGCCTTATATGCCATTCAGATCCTGTTATTCCTTTTAACTTTGATTATAGAGATTTAAAAATTTCAAACCTCGTACTACTACTTTTGATTTTGTAGTGCTGATATCTCTGTTTTTGCTATATCTACTGCATTACTTAAAAACATGAAGGGTTATCCAAAACTATTTGCCAGCCTTCGATTTTAACTGTTTTTTCACTGGATAATAATTTTTCATTAAAAACTTTTACCGTTTCTTCGCACTTCTTAGCTGATTCATTATTATTAGTTGGATCACCGGCGTTAGAACAAGCTGTTAAAAATAATGAAGCTATTACAAGATAAGAAATAAAAAGTTTTTTAAGCATAGAAAAATTATATCTATATAAACTTATCAGCTATGCCCATCAAAAAGGCTGGTGACTGATCCATCCTCAAACACCTCTCTGATTGCCCTGGCAAGTAGAGGTGCTATTGAAAGTACTGTGAGATTATCAAATCTACTCTCTTCAGGAATTGGTAACGTGTTAGTAACTACCACTTCAGAGACTCTTGATTTCTTTAATCTATCTATTGCTGGGCCTGATAAAACTGCATGGGTAGCCGCAATAATTACATCTTTGGCACCAGCGTCAATAAGTGCATCTACTGCTTTAGTAATAGTGCCAGCAGTATCGATCATGTCATCAATAACTACACAAGTCATTCCCTTTACATCACCGACAACCTTGCCGGTAACGGACTCATTTGGAACTCTTGGGTCGCGAGTTTTATGAATAAATGCAATGCTGCATCCACCTAATAAATCACTCCAACGCTCGGCGACTCTTACTCGACCTGAGTCTGGTGAAACAATTACTAAATTATTTCGATCAACTTTACTTCCAACATAATTTGTTAAAAGTGGTAGCGCGAATAAGTGATCAACTGGACCATCAAAAAATCCTTGAATCTGCGAGGTATGTAAATCAACACACATTAATCGATCAGCACCAGCAGTCTTAAAAAGATCTGCCATTAACCTAGCTGAGATTGGTTCACGGCCACGATGTTTTTTGTCTTGGCGGGCATACCCATAAAACGGGGCAACCACGGTGATACGTTTTGCTGATGCTCGCTTTAGCGCATCAACCATGATTAGTTGCTCCATGATTTGTTTATTGACTGGCGCACTATGGCTTTGAATTACAAATGCATCACTGCCTCGAACACTTTCTTCAAATCTGACAAATATTTCACCATTTGCAAAGTCATATGCGGAGGTTGGCGTGATTGGGATCCCAAGTTCAGAGGCGACCTCATCTGCTAACTCTGGATAGGCTCGACCTGTAAATAAGCGCAAACGTTTTTCGGAGGATAAACGCAATTCGTTCAGTTTAGCTTCCCCCTCACTGTGGTGAACCTAGGTTAACTCTACTAGTAAATTCTCACTCTTTTGCACCAGCTTTTTTTGCTGCTGCTGCAGATTTACTATCCTTACGTTTTTTCAGCACCCAACCCAATATATTTACTTGTCTAGCACGACCAATTCCCATCGCGCCTGCTGGCACATCTTCATTTATCACTGAACCTGCGGCGGTGTAGGCACCATCTCCCACCGTTACCGGTGCTACCAACATGGTGTCACTGCCGATTCTTACCTGATCACCAATTCTGGTTTGGTGCTTATTTTCGCCATCATAATTAACAAATACGGTAGCAGCTCCAATATTGCTCTCTTGCCCAATCTGCGCATCACCAACATATGACAGATGAGCTACCTTTGATCCTTTACCAATTGTTGAATTCTTAATCTCAACAAATGCACCTGCCTTGCTCTCATTATCTAAGACACTGCCTTCGCGGAGGTAGGTATAAGGGCCAACCTTTGCACCCTTTCCAATTTTTGATTTTTTAGCAAAACTTTCTACCACACTTGCTCCTTGTTCTACTTCGCACTCAACTAAGGTAGTTCTAGGTCCGATAATGGCACCTGATTTGATAGTGGATTTTCTGCCAATTGCACTTGATGGGTAAATAACTACATCAGATTCTATTTTAACATCAGTATCAATCCAAGTAGTTGTCGGATCAATAATTGTTACACCATTTAGCATGTGCTGATTATTAATTCGATCTCGCATAATTGCAGCACACTCTGCTAGCTGCGTACGATCATTTATTCCTAAAGTTTCAGTGTAATCATTTGATAAAATTGCATATGCACCTGCACCGTTTTTGTTAATTAATGCAATTGCATCAGTAAGGTAAAGCTCTTTTTGAGCATTATTACTATCTAAATTATTAATTACTTGGCGTAAGGTTTTTAAATCAAATAAATAAACCCCGGTATTTATTTCATCAACCTCTTTTTGAGCATCAGTAGCATCTTTTTCCTCAACAATTTGTGAGATCAAACCATTTTCAGCGCGAATGACTCGACCGTAACCAGTTGGATCAGGTAGTAGCGAGGTTAATACGGAGGCACTATTTTTATCATTTTGGTGAGCGTCCAAAAATTCCTGCAAGGTTTGA
>CAYFKM010000002.1:0-43514 GCA_964344025.1 uncultured Candidatus Nanopelagicus sp.
TAGACAAAAGCATTGCCTCTTTTTGTACTCTCACGTTATCAATACTGATTGAGTAATTAATTGGTTTGAATTGATTAAGGACCATGAGCATAGCTATGGTGTATTTAAGCTTGCCTTTAGGCCACCTTATTTGATTTGCAAAAGAATTGACTTTAGCGTCAAATCCTGTGCTTAAGACTTGAACAAAATACGACACATTGTCTGTGCTCGTAATTTTAGCAAGATCAATTTTATGATTGCTAGGCTGAGAATAGAGTTCGTAGAGCTGGACTATGCTCATTTTTTTAACCGATAAGGTTCGGGCAAAATCATTACCAGTGCCTGCTGCAACCACACCGAAAGCAATGTTGGTATCAACTAGTAGCTGAACACATAGATGTACTAATCCATCTCCCCCGAAAGCTATAAGTTTGGTGAACTTTCCACTTGCAATAAGTGCACTAACTTTATTTACAGTTTCATTCGCGGTGCTTTCATCAACGATTTCGTGGACCTCACCATGTTTGTCTAGCAATAAGGAAAATTCAGAAACCAACCTTTGAGCGCGTTGTTTTCCTGCTTTTCGATTTACAACTAGTAGCCACATCAGATTACATCTGGCTTAGATATGGGAGTTACCCCTAGATCACTGTCATATCCTTTACTTCGTCTTCTATCCACAAGAAGAGCAAATAACCCAGAAGCAAAATAGATCAAACAAAGTGGGATAGCTAAGACGGTCATTGTGATTGGATCAGGAGTTGGAGTGAATGCAGCCGTGAAAAGAAAGCATGAAAAAACTGCGATTCGCCACGGTTTGAGAATGGATTTACCTGAGATTAGCCCTAAAAGATTGAGTGCCACCAAAAAAAGCGGCAAAATGAATGCAAGTCCAAATACTAAAATCAGTCTCAAGACGAAATCAAGGTATTCATCAAATCGAATCAGGTTTTCAAGATTGTTCGGAGTAAAACCAAGAAGTATTTTTACGGCGTGTGGCAGAACTACATAGGCCACAGATGTACCAGATAAGAAAAGCGGAGTAGCTATAAGTGCAAAAAAAAGTGCAGTCCGTCTTTCTTTTCGATGAAGTGCTGGGGTAATAAAAGCCCAAAATTGGTATATCCAAATTGGCGCGGAGAGAATCACACCAGAAAGAAGTGAGATCTTAACTTGTAAATTAAAGGGCCCTAAAATTCCATTTACATACAGATCCCCGCACTCTACCTTTGTCGGCACAGAGGAATTACCAATGTCACAGAAAGGTAAAGTCAGTAAACGAACTATTTTCTGATAGAAGAACCAACCTACTGTAGAGAAAATTGAGATGGCAATAACTGATTTAATCAACCGGTTACGAAACTCTTGAATATGATCTAGCAGTGGCATTCTTCCGCCACGGCGTGTGCTCATCAAAAACTACTTATCAGAGTTTGGATTTGACTTTTTATTTTCTGGATTTTCATCCTTGTTCAACTCTTGAATCTCGCTCTTAAATATTCTAAGTGAGCGCCCAAGTGAACGAGCAGAGTCCGGTAGACGTTTTGACCCAAATAAAACGAGAAAAACGATCGCTAAAACAAGAAGGTGCCAAGGTCTAAGAGAATTCATAGTTCGATTCTACCCTAAACCTATTGGGAGCCGTATAGAGCCAAAATAGCCTCTGCCCCTTTATTTATCTCATCCGCAAACTCAGCAGGGGCTAACACCTTGATGTGTGGTGCATTACTCAATATACAACGTTTTAGCCAATGCAGATTCGAAACTTCAAGATTGACTTTGATTGAGGTCGCAGATTCTTCAGAACTTTTGACTAACAAGGAATTTCTCTCTATAAAGATTCGTCTTGCTTTGTTTATTGAGAGCGCTACATTATGAACTTCTAAATCTCTATCAACTAAATCTATTCTGCTTGATTTTCCTTCCTTCAAAATCTTCATCAAATCTGCGCGAAAAATCCTCTCAGATGAGAGTCCGGTGTCGATAGCTCTCACATAGATCTTCCCATTCAACATGTAAACCTCGGTTGGGATGATCTTTCTGATCTTTACCTCATCCTTAGAAATAGATGTGTACTCAATTTCCAGCTCCTGATTGAAGCTAATAGCACGATTTATTGTGAGTAATATTTCAGGGTTAGGCGCCATCAAATTATCTGTAGAAGAAAAAGTGGGAACAAGTTTTGAAATTTTGCGAATTAGTTTTTCAATTTTGGCAGTGTGTGAGGAATTTGCCGAATATAACTCGCTCAATATTCGTAACCCGATTATGACGACTACAAGCTCACTTTTTGAAAATCTCCTTGGTTTGTCCAGTACCTGCGGATCAACAACTGTGACTTCTCCATTTTCAAATACAATGTCAATCAGTTCGTATGGCGTATAACCTGGTAAACCACACATAAAAATAAGTTGCAAATCCTTCTCAATCTGAGATTCCGTAGTGAAAAATTTTCTGGCTAGGCTCTTAATTGAAGATCCAGGATTTTCAAGAATATAAGGAATTAGGTCCATAGTTCTCAAAGCTCTTTTACCTGAAGTTTCAACCATTAATTAACTCCCTTATATTGTCAATTAATTTATCTCTTAAGAGTTTTGGTTCTACTAGGCAAATCTCGGTTCCGTACCATAATACAAGTTCGATAAGTTCATAATCGTGTCTATATGGGAGCAACAGTTCATCCCACTCATCGTCTAGAAACTTAACCTCAAATTTATCTCTAAGTGCCAGCGCACTTCCTTTTCGGATATTCACAATTGCAATTTGTTTCTGACTATTCTGATTTTGTTCAAAAAACTTTGGAATCTTTAAATCTGTAGGTCTTATGAATGAGTCCTTGACCTTACCGACGGTAAATTTGCTTTCAATCCTAACCATTTTGAAAGACTTGACCACTCCAGATTCATCAGCAATTAGGTACCAAAAGCCACCATTTGTAATTAGACCATATGGCTTGACTACCCTGCCTTTTCCGGAGTATGTAAAACTTAAAGTTTGAGAATTTTCGATCGCATGAAACGCATTAATTAGTAATTCAGTATCCTCATTTAGTTTTACCCGAGGTGAATTAGTGATATCACTATCTACTGGCCCACTTAAAGATTGAATTTTAAGCAAAGCTGAATTGGAGTCGAGCTCTAACGCAGATTCATGCCATAAATTTGCTGCCATAGTTAGAAGCAACAATTCTTCTTTACTAAATTCATTCACGCCAAATTGGAGTGAGTTACCATCTATCAGGTACCCTAAATCATCCTCAAATAAAGGGTCTGAGCTGCTAACTTCAATCTGAATTCCTAAGGCTCTTAGCTCTTCCTTATCCCGCTCAAACATACGTTCTTTTGTCTCCTGGCTACCCTCATACCCAGGAATTTTCAAAAATATTTCAGATTTACTTAAATGACGTTTTGTAGCTAGAAGCGCCAGAGTGAGATTAATTAAACGCTCGGTCTTTTGAGAACTCACTTACTTAGGTTATCTCGAAGTAGATTGTTTGCTAAGATTAAGTATGCAAAAACCAGGCAAATTTTTACTCCTATTGCTCTCAGCATTAATTCTAACTTCATGTACAACCGATGGGGGCGTGAGTCCAATGAATGAACAAAACCAGATTGGTATTAATCTGCCTAAAGTGACAGGTGAAAAAGGTGTGAAGCCTAATATTTCAGCCCCTAACGGACAACCTCCAACTTCGTTGGAGATGAAAGATATATTTGTCGGAAATGGGAAAGAGGCGGTTGCAACATCAGTTCTAGAGGTTCACTACACATTGATGGCATGGAGCTCTGGAGTACTCGTCGAATCCTCATGGGACTCCGGACAAAGTGCAACTTTTCCACTTAGCGGTGTAATTTTGGGATGGCAACAAGGTATTCCTGGAATGAAAGAGGGCGGAAGACGTTTGTTAGTGATTCCACCAGATCTCGGATATGGCGCACAAGGAGCGGGTGGAGCAATCGGTCCTAATGAAACCTTAATCTTTGTTGTTGATTTAATAAAGGTGAACTAATCACCCAAATCGTAAGCACCTTTTGAGGGTCTTCTTCGCCGTTGCAAAACTGGAACACCTGGGGCCATCTTGCGGGCAAAGATTAAAAATCCAGTGTGACCAATCATTCGATGTTGTGGTCTAACAGCCAAGCCCTCATGGTGCCAGCCTCTAACAATTGTTTCCAAAGATTCAGGCTCAGTGAATACCCCAGATTCCCGAATAACTTCCGCCATTTTAGATAATTGTGTGGTTGTTGCTACATAGGCCAACAAGACTCCGCCAGGAACAAGTGCTTGGGAGGCTACTTTGATGCACTCCCATGGCGCCAACATATCCAGCACTACCCGATCAAACTCGGATTCAAAGTTTTGATCCTGTAAGGCACCAACTGAGAGTTTCCAATTATTTGGAATCTCACCAAAATACTGTTTGATATTTTCGCGAGAAATCGCGGCAAAATCATCTCGAATTTCTACCGAATGCAAAAAACCATTCTCGGTAATAGCACGCAACAATGAAATTGTAAGCGCCCCAGAGCCAACCCCGGCTTCAAGAACTCTTAATCCTGGTTTTATATCAGCAACTCCCAAAATCATCGCTGCATCTTTTGGGTAAATTATGGTTGCACCTCTTGGCATGGAAAGCACATAATCAGCAAGAAGCGGTCTGAAAGCTTGGAATTTTAGTTCTTGATTAGTCTTAACAATCGAACCCTCGGGAAGACCTACTAATTCATCATGCTTGAGCATTCCCTTGTGAGTATGCCATTCTCCACCCACCGTAAGCGTAATTGAATATAACTTCCCTTTGCTGTCTGTTAATTGAACTCGATCGCCATACTCAAATTTTCGATCGATCATTTTGCTCCTAGTTTAAACAAGCTTGGATACCAATGAACTAACATATTAAGAGATATTTCCGACAAATTTTTCACTACCCTCAAATTATCATGTGAATTCAAGTTGCTCGTATGTGAAATAGCAATGACTTTTCCACCTGACGACAATGCAGCATTAATGCCTGTTTGAGAATCTTCAAAAATCACACATTTGTCGATATCGACGTCGAGAAGCTTGGCAGCCTTTAAATAAGGCTCAGGATCGGGCTTGGTTTTTATAACATCATCACGCGAAATTGCAACATCAAAACTATCGGGCGGAAACTTTTTAAGTGCGATATTCATAAGTTCCTTACCGCTTGCAGTTACCAAAGCTGTCTTAATACCATTTTCTCTCGCTTGAGATATCAAGGTTAATGCATTTGGAATTAACTTTAGATCCTGTCGCAATTTTGATTTCATGGCTAAGTTTAGTTGGTCTCTAAAGTAACCAAATGGTTTGATATGTCCACTCCGCTCCTGCATATATCGCTCGGTCCGATCCATCGGTCCACCTAGGCAGTTGAGTTGATCCGAGGCATCCCAGTGCAGGCCTAACGCACCCATTACCTCGATCTCGGCTTGTAGCCATAACGGCTCGGAATCAATTACAGTCCCGTCCATATCGAACAATAATGCGCTCACAGATTAACACTCTCTATCAACAATATTTTTTTGTTTTATTACTTACAAGTTTATCGTATATTAAAAGAATCTCTTACAGTGCAAGACCTAATATTGAATCGATTGCTCTTGAAACAACTCCACTTTCGTTAACAATTGGTTCTCCATTACTTTTTTGTGCCCATTCAACCAACTTACTAAGTGCTAGGGGCGTGTTTAGATTTCCTGCAACAGCTTGAACCAAATCATTGATCAATTCCCTAGTCGGCGCAACAAGACTTTTCGCTAATGTGGAGCGAATCAGCGCTACCTCAGATGTTGCTTTTGCTAGCAGTTCTAGGCTCCACTCACGATCCTGCTGGTAGTGACCACTTAGCAATGCCCAACGAATTACCATGGGATCAAAACCTTCTTGAATTAGTTTTGATACAAAAACCAAATTACCCTTTGACTTACTCATCTTCTCTCCCTGATATCCGACCATTGCAGCGTGAACATAATGAGCAGAAAACTCGCGTCCAAGAGCAGCCTTCACCAGTTGGGAGCTCATAAAGTGGTGGGGAAATACAAGGTCGGAGCCACCTCCTTGTATTTCGATAACTGGATTGGAATGGTCAGTATCCAAATATTTGCAGGCAATTGCGGTGCACTCAATGTGCCAGCCTGGTCTGCCAAAACCATACTTACTTTCCCATCCAGGTTCTCCTTTTACATTTGCACTCCATACCAAGGGGTCAAGTGGATGTCTCTTACCGTCTCTTTGAGGATCGCCTCCTCGTTCAGCAAAAATTTTTACTGCCTGATCGATTGTCAATGGTAAATCGGTAAGGAAATCCTTACAACTAAAATATAGATCTTTCTCAACGCTATAAAGATGCCCATTGGCATTAAGCAATCCAATGAAATCTTCAACTAAATTCATTGACTCTGTGACTTTTACAAAATGATCTGGTGGGAGAATTCTTAAAGAGGCCATATCCGATCTAAAGAGTTCTATTTGAGCTTGTGCCAGGTCTTGCCAATCTTGGTTATCCCGCTTTGCGCGCTCTAAAAGTGGATCATCCACATCTGTAACATTTTCAACAAAAATTACTTTATTACCAGAAAGTTTCATATATCGATTAAGTAGATCAAAGGCTAAGTAAGTTGCTGCATGACCCAAATGAGTTGCATCATAAGGCGTAATACCGCACACATACATCCGCAACCGCTTATTACTAGAGACTTGAGTAAGTCCTACCTTGGAGTCCTTAAGACTCAATATTGGAAAATCAATCTCAGTAAGCGGCGGCAAATATATCTCTGGCCAACTTTTCAATCCCTTACTCCTTTCAAACCGGAGGCCACGGAATAGCTGGCCAACGATCACTTGGGACTGGAAACCTACTTTCTTCAATCAATAATTCTATCCTTGTATACAATGCATCTATCTCCTCGTTTGTAAGAAGAGAATTGAAAATTTTTTCGTACTCTAATTCATATGAGTTCTGAAGAAGTTGCTTTTCTTGCTCGCCCAACTCTTCATCTGCAAATTGCCAGATTACAGTGCGTAGTTTATTCTCAGTGTGAAATGTAACTCCATGATCACATCCAAACAAGTTTCCCTTTTCAAGAAGTAAGTGACCATATTTTCGATCAGTATTGTTAACAACGGCATCAAAAATAGCCATCGCTTTTAGTTGCGGGTCATTACTCTGGCCAAAAGTGACAATGTCTATATCTTGGTCAGTCTCAATCCATTCTTGAACCATCCCATATCCAAAAGGACCATCTCGCAATACAGTTGTTGGGACCAGGTTGAATCCAGCCAAATCGCTTAGAACAAATGAGCAATACTCGCGATGGGCTAAGTGTCCATCTTGAAAATCCCATAGTGGTTTTTCGCCAGCAATTGGTTTATAGATTACTTTTTGAGTCTCATTTTCACTTTCTATCTCAGCTAGAAGGGTTGCATTTGAGGCATCAACCAATCTACCGATCACTCTTAAATCATTTCCAAGCAGAGTTTGCGTACTAATTCTCATCTTCGATAACCATTCGCCCGAGGGCACAGATGGCCATTGGGGTCGATAGGTAGTGCGCAAAAAGGACATGCAACTCTTCCTGCGCTAACCACCGCTTTAGCTCGAATACAAAAACCTTTGACCTGATTAATTGTTAATGAAGCTATCACTAAGTCAGGTCCACTATCTAGATCTTCAAGAACTAAATCTTCAACTTGCGATGCTGCTTGAATACTGACAACTATCTTACTGTTTTCCCAAGCAATACTAATTATCCCGATTTGAAAATCTTGTTCAATCGGCAATTCAAGAGGATCATCATCCATTAAGGGGGATGCTAATAAGTCCTCTGACGATGCCATTAATGATCGGCGTAACTCTCGTATCAACTCTTCAAATCGTTGCGTGAGTGCAATAACTTGATTTTTTTCAACAGCCAAGGTGTTTATTCCGTCACTGGACCTAACTTGGATAAAAAACTCTCTTTCACCAGGTTGCCCAATTGCGCTAACAATAAATCTTTCAGTTGGATCGTGCCGGTAAACAATTCTTGGCATTACCGTTTCCACCACATGAGTTTGTTGACGAGGAAATCTCCCCCACCAATTGTATTTGTGACATTATTCTGTAAAGCGCGAGTTGGATAGGTATTACTGCCTAGAATTGAGTATGCGCCCCTTTTGCTGCCAATCGTCGAAATGGAGCCCGGTTCGATAACAAATTTTTGAAATCCATCAATTTTTAAGCCTGCAGCTACAGCTAAAAACATCTTCACAATGTCGCCATGAGTAACTAATAAAACCGGCTCTCTGTGGCCATCCAAACTCTTAAAAAGATTTTCGACACGAGACCTCATAGACTTGAAACTTTCACCACCCGGGAAGGTGAATTTTGAAGGGGTGGTCTGAATAGTTCGCCACTCATTCTTACGAGCTAATTTTGAAAGCTTGTGACCTGACCATATTCCATAATCCATTTCGATCAATCTTTCATCTTGAGAAAATGGAATTTTGCCACTTCGTGCTCTAAATGGCTCAATCGTCTGCAGGCATCTCGTCAAAGGACTAGAAAGTATTTTCCCAATCTCAAGCTGGTCTAGGACCTGAACAAGTTTTTTCGCTTGTACAAAACCTTGCTTTGTTAGCTCCACTGAATTATCTCTGCCCGCCAAAACACCTTTTGCATTTGCAGTTGATTGAGCATGACGCAAGAGATAAATGATGGGCATTTGGCAAGGTTACCGATCTTTTTACGCTCTTGTTGCTAATCTGCCAGCCATGGAAATGCGGAAATTGGGCGGGGTCTCAGTCTCGCGACTAGGGCTTGGCACCATGACTTGGGGGCGCGACACCGACGAACATGAGGCTGCCCAGCAGCTGCAAGAGTTTGTGGAGTCTGGTGGAAATTTTATTGATACTGCTGCGATTTATGGCGATGGAGATGCCGAACGAGTATTAGGGGGCTTTATTGATACCTTGGTAAAGCGAGAAAATCTTTTTATCGCAACCAAAGCAGGAGTGAATTTCAAAGATGGTGTCAGGCAAATTAGTAATTCTAGAAATGATTTAATTTCAGATTTGGATAAATCTCTAGCAAGACTGAACATTGACCACATTGATTTGTGGCAAATACACAATTGGGATAAGAACTCACCTCTAGAGGAAACTCTCTCTGCATTAGATTATGCAGTTAGCTCGGGGAAAGTTCGATACGTTGGCATTTGTAATTTTAATGGTTGGCAGTTGGCAAGATCAGCTACTTTGCAAAATCCAATATTTGGAAAAGCAGCAATAACATCGTCTCAAAACGAGTACTCACTCTTGAATCGACGGGCGGAGTTAGAATTGGTTCCAGCAACACAATCTTTGGGTATTGGTTTTATCGCTTGGTCTCCCCTTGGAAGAGGGGTGCTCACCGGAAAATACCGAAGTGGTGTGCCATCTGATTCTCGAGGAGCATCGCCACACTTTGCTAATTTTGTTGAGCCGTATTTGAATGATCATTCTAAACAAATTGTTGAAGCTGTTTGTGTAGCAGCTGATGGGTTGGGGTACTCACCTCTTGAGGTTGCACTTTCATGGGTAAGAGATGCGCCCGGTGTCACCACAACTTTAGTAGGTGCACGAACCGGGGCTCAGTTGCGAGGAATCCTTACCGTAGAGCAGGTAGTTCTGCCACAACAGGTACGAGTTGCCTTAGACGAAGTATCACTTCAAGTTTAAACATTCTCTAAAAATTCGTACAGTACCCTTGCTCCAAATTTTAAACCATCAATTGGAACTCTTTCATCGACACCATGAAATAACGAGAAGAAATCAAGATCTTCGGGCAGTCTTAGTGGAGAAAAACCATAACCAACTATTCCTAGATCACTCAAAGCCTTATTATCAGTGCCACCACTCATCAAATAAGGAACTGGAATTCCTTCTTTATCCTCTTTGTAAATAGCATTACACATTGCCTCAACTAACGGTCCGGAGAAATCAGCTTCCAGCGCAATATCTCTTACTTGAATTTCTATCTCGATATCATCTCCAGCCAATTTTTTTATTGTTTGATGTAGTGAGTCTTCCTGACCAGGTAAAAATCTGCCATCAACTACAGCACTAGCACTAGCGGGAATAACATTAGCTTTGTAGCCGGCATCGAGCATAGTTGGATTTGCGGTATTTGAAATTGTTGCACCAATCATTTTTGCAGCTTTTCCAAGATGTTTTAGAAGTGGCTTAACATTACTTCCGTTGTAAATGTCACCTGTGAGTTCAGCTATTTTTTTGAATAATAAACCATTTGTTTTTGTCTCAATTTCTGGCCACTGATACTCACCTATTCGAGCTATTGCCTTGGAAATTTTCGTCACCGCATTATCTGCATTTACAAAAGATCCATGACCTGCAGTGCCTTTTGCTGTTAACTTTAACCATTGGATTCCTTTTTGAGCGGCTTCGACCAGATACAGTCTTTGCCCACCTGTAATAGTTACTGAAAAGCCACCAACTTCTGAAACTGCCTCACTGTAACCATTAAATAATTCAGGTCTATGTTTAACCAACCACCTTGAGCCATATGTACCAGAAGCTTCTTCATCAGCAAAAAAAATAAGCAAAATATTGCGAGGCGGTTGATAGCCAATTCTGCTCCACAATCTCACAGTTGCTAACATCATTGCATCCATGTCTTTCATATCTACCGCGCCCCGACCCCAAATGAATCCATCCTTAATTTCGCCACCAAAAGGATCAACGCTCCAATCAGCCGCGTTAACTGGAACTACATCTAGATGACCATGGAGAATTAGACCTGGTCTTTTCTGATCCCTTCCAGATATCTTTGCAACTACATTCACCCGATTTGGAGCTGTTTCGATCAACTCGGATTTAATTCCTACTTCTGCTAATTTATCCGCAACATATTGAGCTATTGCGCTCTCATCCCCGACTCCCTCACCATGATTTACGCTGGCGAATCTGATCAACTCTTGACACAGTACAACCACTTCATTTTCAAATTCCTTGATTTGGTCTGTAGTCAATTCCATAACCCCATCCTACAGACTCATCATTTGCCTCACTTTCATGTTGCGATAAACTGCAAACAAGTCCGGGTGGCGGAATTGGCAGACGCGCTAGCTTGAGGTGTTAGTGCCCGTAAGGGCTTAGGGGTTCAACTCCCCTCCCGGACACAATTAGTTGACTTACTCAATATGCTTCACTTGTGACTAAAGATCTAAATAATCTAATTCGTATTATTCCAGATTTTCCAAAGCCTGGAATAATCTTTAAAGATATAACACCGCTTGTCGCAGATGCACAAGCCTTCTCTTTTTGCTGTAATGAGATCGCCAAATTTACAGAGGATATTGATTATGTTGCCGGTATTGAAGCGCGGGGTTTTATATTTGCCTCTGCGGTTAGCGTTTTAACTGGTAAGGGATTTATTCCAATTCGCAAAAGTGGCAAACTCCCTGGGCATACAATCTCAAAAAGTTATGAGTTGGAATACGGCGAGGCAATATTGGAGATGCACTCTGGTTTGATACCGACCGGCAAAAAAGTTTTGATAGTTGATGATGTTTTAGCTACCGGAGGCACTGCACTTGGTGCAGCACAGCTGCTACTGGAAGCAGAGTTGGTACCCACCGGATTCGCTTTTTTGCTGGAAATCCCCCAGTTGGGTGCAAGATCACGAATAGCAAAAGTACTGCCTGAGTTAAAAATTCATACGATATTGGCAGAATGAGCCTATGGCCGAATTGATTTATTACTGCGGAACTATGGATAGCGGAAAATCCACCTTGGCACTGCAAACTGCTCATAACCATAGATCTAGAGGCAGAGATGGAGTTATCTTTACTAGTAAAGATAGAGCTGGAAAAGGATTGATCTCATCACGTTTAGGTTTGCAAATAGACGCTCTTGAAGTTGATGAGGATATGGATATTCATAAGTTGATTGTGGAGAGACTTTCGATCGGTGGGCGAATTAACTTTATTATTTGCGATGAAGCACAATTCTACTCCCCGGCACAAATAGAACAGCTTGCAAAAATTGTTGATGGACTAGGTATCGATGTTTATGCTTTTGGCATTCTTTCAGATTTTAGAACAAAACTTTTTCCCGGAAGTGCTCGATTAGTGGAGTTATCAGATCGTGTCCAAACACTTCAAGTAGAGGCCTTATGTTGGTGTGGTGAACGAGCAACGCATAATGCTAGAACTGTGGGCGGTAAGATGGTGACTGAAGGCGAACAAGTTGTTGTCGGTGATGTCAGTACTAACTCGGAGGTTGCATACGAGGTATTATGTCGTCGTCACCATATGAGAAATGTAACCTCAAAGGTTTCTAATCCCGCCTCAGAACAACCTTTACCATTTAACAACTAGGAGAAGAATGAAAACTAAGGGTTATGTAGTTAAACATGCCAAAGCACTACTAGAAAGTTATGAATTTGAACGCAGGCAGCTTCGTCCTAGAGATGTTGCATTAGATATTGAGTATGCGGGCATTTGCCATTCAGATATTCACCAAGCACGGGAAGAATGGGGTTCAGCGATATTCCCTATGGTTCCTGGCCATGAGATTGTTGGCAAAGTAACGCAGATTGGATCACAGGTAAGCAAATTCAAGGTTGGTGAAACTATTGGAGTTGGTGTTTTTATTGACTCTTGTAGATCCTGTGCAAGTTGCAATGCGGGGTTAGAACAATATTGTGTCGAAGGAATGACTGGTACCTATAACGCTTATGAGCGTGATGGTAAGACCATTGCATTTGGTGGATACTCAAATCGATTTGTAATCGATGAAGATTATGCTGTACATATTCCAAAAAATTTAGATATGGCTGGTGTAGCTCCATTGATGTGCGCTGGAATTACTCTTTATTCACCGTTAAGAAATTGGCAGGCTGGTCCTGGTAAAAAGGTTGGAATCATGGGACTAGGCGGCTTAGGGCATATGGGAGTCAAATTTTCACATGCTCTAGGAGCTGAAACCACTGTTTTCTCGCATTCAGCATCTAAAGAAGCAGATGCTAAGCGAATGGGCGCAGATAAGTTTATTGTCACAAGAGACTCTAAGGAACTAGATAAATTAAAACAAAGTTATGATTTAATCCTAAATACTGTTTCTGCAGACATAGATTTAGAGCCGTACTTACAACTATTAAAACTAGATGGCACCTTGGTCGTCATCGGCCTTCCAGGAAAACCATACGCTATAAATGCCGGCACCTTACTTGCTCAACGACGGTCTTTGGCAGGTTCCATGATTGGTGGAATGGCAGAGTTACAGGAGATGCTTAATTTTTGTGGCAAACATAATATTGTAAGTGATGTTGAGGTTATTAAAGCTGATTACATAAACACTGCCTATGATAGAACTGTTGCAAGTGATGTTAAGTACCGTTTTGTGATTGACGCCTCCACCTTTTAAACAAACTGCTGAGCAACCAGGGCAAGTATTGGAGCAAAGGCAAGTGAAGGCAGTAGATTTCCAATCTCAATATTTTTTAACCGCAGCAAGCGCAGTGAGATCCCAATTAGTAAAATCCCGCCTACAGAGGTCATAGCTAATACCTGGTATTCAGCCAAAATTGATCCCAAAAATAATCCAATTGCTGTCCAGGTAAATTGATATATGCCCACCGGAATACTAGAGAGTGCAACTCCCCAACCAAGTGATGCGCCAAAGGCAAGGGCGGCAAACCCATCTAACGTACTTTTCAATACTAATTGATCAATGCCAGTTCCCATTCCATCTGAAATACTCCCTAAAATGGCAAGTGGACCAATAGCAAAAATCAAAGATGCAGATACAAAGCCCTCAACAAAATTATTCCCATCGCTTTTGGCAAACCTTGCCTTCAAATCTTCACCAAAGTGTTCAAGACGATCCTCGATTCTCATTAAACTTCCAAAAACTGCTCCAAGAATCAAAGAAAATACTATTACCAGCAATGCCCAGCCTCTTGGCATTGCATTTTGAAAAGTTGGATCCCAAAAATCTATCAATGCATCAGCAGCAGAAATAATTGTCACACAGCCGAGCGCATCAAGAATTAGATCCCGAAGTTTCTGGCTGATTCTTCTACCAATAAAGACACCTAGAGCTCCACCTAAGATAATTGTAAATATATTAAGTACTGTGCCTATGCCAGGAAACATCAAGCAAACCTAACGAAGGACAAGAGACCAAAAACTAAACAGTAGATAGCAAAAGGATTAAGTGTCCTTGTTTTAAACCATTTAACGAGAAATGTAACACTGATATAAGTACAAATGAATGAAACTATGCAGCCAACAATTACTTGCCCAATTATCTGATTTGTACTTGTAGTAAACAATTCAGGCAGCTTAACGATTGAAGCTCCAAGAATTACTGGTAGGGACAACAAAAATGCAAAATCTGAGGCTACTGAGTGGTTTAACTTACTCAATAGACCGGCGCTCATAGTGATTCCAAATCTACTTATTCCTGCAAACAAGGCTAGGCTCTGGCCAAAACCAATCACCACTGCCCTTCTTAAATTAACTCTTTGATCAATTTCGGCATCTGAATCTTTCAACTCATGAATCTCATCCCGTTTTGCCAAGCGTTCTGCACCAATTAAAATAAGTCCGTTAACTGTTAGAAAAATCGAAGAGAATTTTGGGCTACCAAAAATACTTTGAAAATAATCATCAAAGGCCAAACCTAGAATTCCAACTGGAATGGTAGCTATTAGAATATAACTCAAAACCCTAAATTGAGTATTTTGCAAGTTCTTATCTGCAATTGCTGTCAGACTTCCTTTTATCAATCTAGACCATCTCTTTCTAAACACTATGAACAAAGCCACAGAGCTTGAAAGGTGCATTGCGATTGTCACCAATAAATAACTTTGATTTTCAGTGCTAATGAACTCCCTAAAAGTGCCACCAAGCCAGGCTGGTATAAGAATCGCGTGTCCTAGACTTGAAATAGGAAAAAGCTCAGTTATACCTTGAATCACACCAATAACTACGGCTTGCCAGTAAGTAAAGTCCAAAAGGTACCAATCGCTCGATAAGTTACAACTATAGTTTACCAGTGAGCATCTCTAATAATTCCAAGAATCCAGTACTTAGACTCATTAGTTTTCTAAAGCCGTCGCGAACTATTCCTCAAACTCCATGGAGAGCAGACTCGACTTGGTCTATTGGCCTTGGCAAACACCATTTGCAACGGCTTTTCATTTTGATTTTTGGATTGACAATTTTCGGAATTGGCGATGCATTCTTGATCATTACAAATTTAGGTAACTCACCTTGGACGGTACTTGCTGAAGGTATCTCACTAAATACTCCACTAAATATTGGAGCGTCAACTTTTCTTGTATCAACTGTGGTGCTCCTTTTTTGGATTCCCCTAAAGCAAATGCCAGGTTTTGGCACGATTGCAAACATAGTAGTAATAGCCATCGCCATAGAAATTGGACTTTTCATAATTCCTGAAGTGGAAAGTATTTTTCTAAAAATTTTTTACATACTCTTTGGAATCTTGCTGGTAGGAGTTGGATCTGCCCTTTACATTACTTGCGGTCTGGGAACAGGTCCACGCGATGGCTTGATGACAGGCCTTCACTTTCGCACCGGAGTGAGGGTAGGCAGGGTTCGTCTTGTTCTGGAATTGTTGGCTTTGAGCTGCGGGTTTCTGTTAGGTGGCACGCTTGGGGTGGGTACTGCACTATTTGCTCTGTTAATTGGTCAATCGGTAGCGGTATCCCTCGGTGTGGTATCCCGACTTACTGCCAAGTAACCCATAGATTTCTCATATTCCCTCGGCTTGTCAGACCGCATCTGACAACATGTCGAAAACACCATGTTAAAAAAACAGAAGGGTCTATTCCATGCTTGATAGCTTCTTTAAAATCAGTCAGCGTGGCTCAACCGTAGGTCGCGAGGTTCGTGGCGGAATCGTCACTTTCTTTACGATGGCTTACATTGTTGCGCTAAATCCACTCATCATCGGTCTTGCAAAAGATGCAGATGGAAAATACATTGGCGGAGGCGATGCACCTAATCTTGCCTTAGTTGCTGCAGCCACCGCACTCATAGCCGGCGTTATGACCATTTTAATGGGCGTAGTCGCTAACTTTCCTTTAGCCATTGCAACCGGTTTAGGTTTAAACACATTTGTTGCCGTTGGTATCGCCTCTAAAATGACCTGGGCGGATGCCATGGGATTAGTAGTCCTAGAAGGCTTAATTATATTAATTTTGGTGCTAACTGGATTTCGCACTGCGGTCTTCAGAGCTGTACCTACCCAATTAAAAATCGCAATCTCCGTCGGTATTGGTCTTTTTATAGCCCTTATCGGTTTGGTGGATGCTGGATTTGTTCGTCGCACAGGCACTGGACCAGTTCCAGTAACACTAGGTGACAATGGAAATCTAGTTGGTTGGCCAGTTATTGTCTTTGCCTTTGGACTAATTTTGACCATTGCATTAATGGTTAAAAAAGTTAAAGCTGCAATTCTGATCGGAATTGTTACCTCGACTGTAATTGCTATTGCGATTGAATCTGCATTTAAGATCGGACCATTATTTAATGGAGCTACTGGAGCAGTAAACCCAAAGGGATGGAATCTAAATGTTCCTGCCCTGCCTGAGTCTATTGCTGCTTCTCCAAGCTTTGGAATACTTGGAGATTTCAACTTACTAGGTGGTTTTGATCGTATCTCCTTGGTAGCTGCGGTGCTCTTGGTGTTTACACTTTTGCTCGCTGATTTCTTTGACACCATGGGAACAATGACTGCTATTGGAACTCAAGCTGGCTTAGTGGACAGAAATGGTAATGTCGAGGGTGCCAATCGCATTCTTCTTGTTGACTCAATTGCTGCAGCTGCCGGTGGAGCTGGTTCAGTTTCTTCAAATACCTCATATATTGAATCTGCATCAGGCGTGGGAGAAGGTGCACGAACTGGTCTAGCATCTGTAGTTACTGGAATTTTATTCTTATTAACAACATTCCTAGCGCCACTTGTTGCAGTTATTCCTTACGAAGCTGCCACTCCAGCACTAATTGTCGTCGGATTTTTGATGATGACTCAGATAAAGGGTATCGATTGGGATGATCTTGGAATTGCAATCCCTGCATTCCTAACTATCATTTTAATGCCATTTACTTACAATATATCAGTAGGTATTGGCGCCGGATTTGTATCCTATGTATTAATCAGATTATTCCAGGGACGCACTAAAGAAATTAGCCCACTTATGTGGGTTGTTGCTGGACTATTCATGATTTACTTCTTGCAATCTCCAATCAATATCTGGACTGCTTAAGAATCTAAAATAGAAAGGGTGGATACTAATGTATCCACCCTTTCACCATTTAATTGGTGTTAGTTCCTTTTTTGCTAGCATTGAATTTGTATTGCTAAATGGTCTAGAGCCAAAGAAACCACGATAAGCTGAGAGCGGACTTGGGTGCGCTGATGTTATGAAGCAGTCATTCTTAAAATACTTTGAAAGTTGAAAGGCCTGTTTCCCCCAAAGAATTCCAATAGCCCCGCTTTTAGCAACATGCTCAACCACTGATTGTGTAAACCTTTCCCATCCTAATCGCTGGTGAGATCCCGGCTTAAATGGAGCAACAGTTAAAGTACGGTTTAAAAGCAGTACTCCTTGCTCACTCCAATCCGAAAGATCTCCATTACTTCTTTTATACCCCAGATCATTTTCCAACTCTGTGAAGATGTTTCTAAGAGATGCTGGTAAAGGATTAGTGCCAGACTTAACTGAAAATGCCAGTCCCATTGCATGTTTTGGATTTGGATAAGGATCCTGACCAACTATTACTACTTTTACCTGCTCTGGTGATAATTGCAAAGCCCGAAAGATATCCCTTGCTTCTGGTAGAAACTCACCACTTAAATTTGCTGATATTTCTTCAAGAAGTTTAAGATCCAAAAACTTTTTCCAAGCTGCAGGCAGCAGCTCAATTAAATCACCGAGCGCGAGCAAAAAACCGTCCACCCTCACTTTGTACCGATATTTGAAGGCCGTAAGCATTAGAAAGATTGGTATCAGTAATTACTGATTGAATTTCCCCTTGTGCAATAGGAATTCCTTCTCGCAGCAATAGAGCATGGGTAGTACCAACTGGAATCTCTTCAATATGGTGAGTGACGATTACGGTGGCTGGTGCTAACGGATCTTGAGCAAAAATTTCGATTCGCTTCAATAAATCCTCTCTACCACCTAGATCTAATGATGATGCAGGTTCATCAAGCAGTAGTAATTCAGGGTCAGCCATAAGCGCTCTGGCTATCTGAACGCGCTTCTTTTCTCCCTCACTAAGTGATCCGAAGTGACGCTCCCCTAGTTCGCGCACTCCCAAAGCTGTTAGGAGTGCAATCGCCCTCGACTCATCCCACAGGTCATATTTTTCTTGCCACCTGCCTAACATTGCATACGCAGCGGTTAGAACCACATCAATTACCAATTCCTCAGGAGGGAACTGCTCGACAAGCACAGAGGATGTTAATCCAATTCGAGTTCGTAGTTCGAAAACATCTACTTTTCCCAACTCCTCACCAAGAATTTTTACCTTGCCTTTTGTTGGATGCGATAATGAAGAACAGATCTGAAGTAAAGTTGTTTTGCCCGCCCCATTTGGACCTAACACCACCCAACGTTGGCCCTCTAATACCCGCCAATTGAGCGGACCCAATATTGTCTTTTCACCCCTGCGAACGCTTACATTCTCTACTTCAAGTATTGCGTTCATAAGGATTAAAGATACCTCGCGAACAGCACAAATATGGCTAATCTGAGCCAGTGCCCGACAAGAATATGCCTTTTTATACTGGCTTAATTCTAATTTCAGGCGAAGATAGACCCGGAATCACCGAAAAATTATTCAAATCACTATCCCAATTCGTAGTCAAAATTAATGATATCCAGCAAATTGCTATCCGAGGAAGATTAATCCTAACAATTCTTATCGCCTTAGATGAAGCTCATTCTAGCGCAGTAGTTGAAGATTTAAATATCCTACAAGAGGAACTAAATGTAGATATTGCAGTTGATTTTTCAAATTATCAAGAGGCGCATCGACTCAACGACCTTCTCCGAGTCATTATTATTGGAGAAGAGATCCGGCCCACCTCACTCGCTCTGGTTGCAGCTGAAGTAACAAAGCTAGGTGGAAACATTGTTGATATATGCCGGTTATCGAATGTGCCAATAATCGCCTTTGAATTACTCTTATCTTTGCCAAATTCAAATATTAAACAAGTGCAATCAGCTTTATCTAAGATAGCAATTGCGAATAATATTGACTTATCAGTTCAACCCGGTGGATCAGCCAGCCAATTAAAAAGAGCTGTGCTCTTAGATATGGACTCAACTCTTATCCAAGAAGAGGTAATTGATATTTTGGCAAATTTTGCTGGAAAATCCCAGCTCGTTTCAGAGATCACTAAGAAAACCATGGCTGGTGAATTAGATTTTAGTGACTCACTTAACTCTCGTGTGAGTTTGCTAGCCGGATTGGAAGAAGCTGTTTTAATTAAAGCTCGTAATCAAATCACTTTAACTACTGGAGCAAAGACTTTAATCGAATGCCTGCACAAATTGGGACATAAGGTGGGCGTAGTTTCTGGCGGGTTTATTGATGTCATAGATCCAATTATGCAAACCTTAAAAGTGAATTTTTGTCGTGCGAATAAATTGGAAATTCAGAACGGTAAATTAACCGGTAAACTGGTGGGAAAAATAGTTGATAGCGATGAAAAAGCCAAAGCTTTACGTGAATTTGCAAACTTAGAAGGTGTTGATTTGGAACAGACCGTGGCGGTAGGTGATGGAGCCAATGATATAAAAATGATTCAAGCTGCTGGTCTAGGCATTGCCTTTAAAGCAAAGCCAAAAGTTATTGAATCGGCAGATTCGACAATAAGCTTCAGTAACTTATCTGCAGTGTTGCCTTTAATGGGAATTAGAACCTAATTTTCTCTGTGGCTAATTTTCGCAATTTAGACACCATATCGGCTGGATCACTTGATTTAAACACTGCACTTCCAGCTACAAAACAGTTTGCCCCTGATTTAGCAGCAATCCCAATTGTTTCTAAGGAGATGCCACCATCGACCTGTAATAAAGGTTTTGGATCAGGCTTTTTGTTGATTTCATCTCTTGCAATTTTTACCTTTTCCATTTGATCTTCCATAAATTTCTGGCCGCCAAAGCCCGGCTCTACAGTCATAATAAGAATTAAATCAATTTCAGCGATCAAATCAAGTACATCTGAAAATTTCGTCTGAGGTTTTATTGCCACTCCTACCTGAGCACCATTAGATCGAATATTCCTAATTATGTCCTTAGCATTCTTAGCGGCTTCAATATGGAAAGTGACAGAGTGGCAGCCAACCTGCGCATATCTGGGAGCTTGAATATCTGGATCTTCAACCATTAAATGCGCATCGACCGGCAACTCTGAGAACGAAATAATTTGGGTAGCTCGCTCAAAACTAAAAGTAAAATTAGGGACAAATTTATTGTCCATAATATCTAAGTGCAAATAATCTGATTCATTGGAAACTCGTGATATTTCTTTTTCAAGTTCATCAAAGTTCGCATTCAAAATACTTGGGCTAATAAACACTTTACCTACTTCAGACATGTCTATCCTCTTTTTTCAAACAGTGCCATGAACATAGCATCTGATTGATTTCTATGAGTCCATAGCTGCATAGTGCCGTCTTTTTGCACCCCAGCTGAGTTGGATAATTTCAATGCGGATAATGGCAAAATACTCATATCAGGATAAGTGCCAAGGAAATCAATAACCTGACCCTTGGTTTCAGCTAAGTGGGGTGAGCAAGTAACATATGCAATTACTCCTCCAGGATTTAGAAGTTGGTAAGCACTGGAAAGTAATTTTCTTTGCAATGACACTAATTCCTTCAAATCATCGAGACTCTTCCTCCATCTAGCCTCAGGCCTTCTACGCAACGCACCTAAACCAGTGCAGGGAGCATCAATAAGAATCCGGTCAAATTTTGTTTTGAAATTACCAGGTACTGTTCCATCGCTGATAATTACTAAATCATTTCCAATAACTCTCTTTACTAGATTAGCTCTAGTTGAATTGATCTCATTGGCTAAAAAGACTGCGGAATCATCTAATTGCTTGAGCGAGAAGTAAAGGTATGCTGCCTTCCCACCCGGACCAGAACAAAGATCTAACCAAGAGATTTTTGATCTAAAAGTTGATAAAAAATTCTCAACCACAAGCTGAGAGCCTCTATCCTGCACACCGGCTCTTCTCTCCATTATAGGTGCAAGTTCTGATGGAATAGAGGGAGTAGTAAATCCGTTTAACGTTCCATCAATTTTCAAACCTCCAAGGTTCAAAAATTCAGAGTGAGTCGATTTCGATGGCCATGCCACTATATCTGGTGCGGTTGGAGTGTTATTTGAAATCAATAATTGCTCCACCTCACTCCAATCTTTCAATTGGTCGTAAAAAGCAGAGGTAATCCATTCCGGGTGACTATGTTGAATAGATAATCGTTGAAGGTTTGTTAATTCATTAAGCTCACTAAGATCAATTTTGCTCGTAGTAACTTTTCTAAGAATTGCATTTACATACGAAGCCTTGGACTCTCCAGCTACTAATTTCGCTAATTCAACGGTTTCAGAAACAGCAGCATGATCTGCAACCCTCATATGAGTTATTTGATGAATTCCTAACCGGATCAGATCAACTACAACGTAGTCGATTTCAGATATGGGTCGATCCGTAAACTTAGAAGCTAAATAATCATGCCTTCCCTGCATTCTTAATGTGCCGTATCCAAGCTCAGTAGCAAATGCTTTATCTGCAATGCTCAATTTCGACTTAGATAACAGTTCAGGCATTCGCAAATTCGCATACGCACCCTCGCGATTTACCTGAGTAATTAGGTTAAAAGCAACTAACCGGGATTGACTTGGATTGGGTTTACCCAAGGTGTAAGCCCGTTCGTGAAGTAAGACCTCTTATGAATTCTGCTGCAGTCATTTGACTCCTACCGGCAGGGGTGAGTTGAAGAATTTCAATGACACCTGATTGAGCACCCACATACAGTTTTTCGTCCACAATCAATATTTCACCTGGACTTAAATTAATCTTGATATCAGAAATTCGCAGGGAATGAAACCTTAACCTCTTTCCGTCCAATATTGACCAAACTCCCGGATCATGAGCTATTGCTCTGTATAGATTTACGATATTGAATGCTGAGGTATTCCAATCTATTCGTCCATCGTTTTTGAAGAATTTTTTCGCGTGTGAAATTCCTTGATCACTCTGTGGCGTAGGAATAACATTCATTTCAATAAGTTGTAAAGCTTGCATAACTTGCTGAATTGCTTCGAAACTCAGAAATTGAAGTACATCCTCAGTTGTATCATTCTCTACTAAATCAAATTCACAAGAAGTATAAACCGGTCCCGTATCCATTCCTTCATCCAGCTTAAAAATACTCAATCCAATCTTGTCTTCTCCCGATAAAATCGTCCATTGCACCGGAGCAGCACCACGCCATTTTGGAAGTTTGGAAAAATGCACATTAATCCATCCGTATTTTGGGCGTGACAGAAGATCTTTATGAACTAGACTCCCATATGCAATCGTTACTACTAGATCTGGTGAAAGTTCGTTAAGAATTTCATTTAATTCTAACTTATTTGAAGGCTTAAAAATTTGTAGGTTTAAACTTTCTGCCCAAACGGCCAGTGAGTTAGGTTCCATTTTTTGCCCCCGACCCACTGGCTTATCAGGATTGGTTATTAGGCCAATGAAATTATGTAAGTTATTTGCCTTGAGGGACTCAACTAGTGGTTTTGCTACTAAAGATGAAGATGCAACAATCAATCTCAAATTACAGACCTAATCCAAAAGTTGAATGCGGTGAGAGTTTCACTGTTGGATTTAAACCTTTTTCAGTAGCGATGCCAAACCAATCCGATTCTCTGATTTCCTTCATTGCTATTTTTCGATCTTCAATCTTCATTCGATCAATAAAGAGCACCCCATTTAAATGGTCAGTTTCATGTTGTAAACACCTAGCAAGAAGTTCGGTACCTTCAACTGTAATCGGATCCCCATACATATTAAAACCCGTAGCAACTGCGCGAAACGCACGTGGTGTATTGAAAGAAAGGTTTGGAAACGACAAACAACCCTCCTCTCCCTCCTGTATATCCTCACTTAAATTAAGAGTGGGATTAACTAAATGTCCTAATTCAGCATCAATATCCCAAACAAATACTCGAAGTGGAACTCCTATTTGCGGAGCAGCAAGCCCGGCACCTGGGGCAGCTTGCATTGTCTCAGTCAGATCAGAGACTAATTGCCGCAACTCTTTATCGAAATCTATAACCTCTGCTGCAGGGCTAACCAACACAGGATCACCAAATAATCGAATAGGTTGAATTGCCATAGGTTAATGATACTTGAGAGTTGAGCCTAAATATCGAACTGATCAAATCGAACTTTAAATATATCTTTCCCCTTTATGCTTTGGATCTTTACCACATCATCAAGTAAATCGACTAAATTGCTTCCTTGCTCTAAGGCTGTGCGTATAATCAATCTACTTATTGTTTTATTTAATAACACAGGACCTGTGATCTCATAATCAGAGCTACTTCTCAAGTTTTCGGCGAATTTGGAAATTTCTTGGTTTCTACCTTCCACAGTGGCGATTCTAAAAAAGGGCGGTAATTTCGCGTTTTTACGTTCCACTAACTGTTGACTTGCTGTATACGATGGATTTTTTCGTAATATTGATTGAATTAGCGGATGATTATTTGGTAGTGACAAAAAGATCTCCGCATTAAAACTAGCCTTACCGATTAGGCTCCACCATAGAAACCCAGCCAGTTCTTCTGACCGCAGTGTCGGACGATTGAAAATTCGCTCGCCATCCAATAAAAATACACCTGCAAACTCCCCTGACGGTTCAGCACCGGGAGTTGATATCACCACATGCCGTCCCCTTGGAACAACTTCAATTTGTTTACTCCCAGATGAAATCAGTATTGAAGTTTTACTTAACGCACGTCCAATTTCCTCAGCGGTTCGATCTATTCCTTTTGCAATCACATAGGGACGATTATCTCCACAAAACGCACATCTCCAGTCTGTGAAATTCTTTTGACACAGGTAGCACTGGGGAATTTTCTTTTCTGAATTAATTTCTAGCTTCCCACCACATTCACAACGTGCCGAATTTCTACACTTAGTGCAAAGAAATAGGTTGGCATAACCTTTCTCTGCAACTGACACTAAAACGTTTCCCTTTAAAATGGCCTTCTTTATTTGAGCAATATACGTGTCAGACTTATCACTTGTGAGGTAGCTATGATTTATTACTCTTCCATATTTCTTGCTTTCCATCCAACCAATTGAAACTAACCTTTCAATCTCCAGCGAGTGAGAAGCTGAAATAAATATTAAAGAGTTGTCCACTGGCCTAAGTAAAGAAGCATCCCTCGTATTCCAACCAGGAGAATGTATTTCATAATGTGAACTATCAAGATCTGAATAGACAATTACAGTTGCAGTTTTGTCTAATGGCAACAAACCACCACTTCTGGTAGCAAGTATTAATCTAAATTTACCTTGCTTCACACGAAGGTAGTTGCGATACCGAACGTTTTTAGGTAGATGAGAGCCATATTCGACCAGGAGATGCTGAAATATCGGCAAAAGTAACTTTCTAAAATTCTTTATATCCTTCTCATCGGGCACTAACAGTAAAACCTGTCCTTGAGATGCTCTAAGTGTTGCTATTTGTGAAACGAACTCAATTGCATCAAAAGCTAACGGTGTAGTACACGCCCAACGAATTTTTTTATTACCTTGCAATCGATCAAAATCTACTCGCCCAATTAAACTTTTGAAATCAGCGGATACCTTCAAATCTCCACAACTTTCTGGCAAATCTTCAAAAAGTGTTTCCTCTTTAATAGCTCGAGGTGGTACGGACTGCTTTATTAAATTCCAGAAGCTTCCACCAAACCTATCTCTCACCAATTCGAGATGTCTTAGCATCGAAGGTGGAATGATCTCCGGTGGAGATGAAAGTGCAAATATGGGTTTCAGTCTTTGCGAAGTTGAGCTTTTATCGGTTCGAGAAACAATCAATCCTTCAGTTTTTACGTTTCCAAACTCAACAAGGACCTTAGTTCCAATAACTGCATGACTTGATAACTCTTCGGGAACTGAATAATCATATAAGGCCTCAAGATGTGAAACCGGCGCATTTACTAGGACTGAAGCAACCGGATCTGTGGCTGCCAAACTAATAGTTGCTCGAGATTTGCTCGTACTTGCCGATTTCTGTCGCCTTAACTTTAATTTTTCAGACACTGCTAATTAATTAAAGACTTAAGTGCGGATGAACGATCAGTTCTTTCCCAAGTAAATTCCGCAAGCTCTCTACCGAAATGTCCATATGCTGCCGTCTTGCTATAAATTGGACGCAGTAAGTTCAGGTCACGAATAATCGCTGCCGGTCTGAGATCAAAAACTTCCAATACAGCTTTACTGATTTTATCGACAGAGATCTTTTCAGTTCCAAAAGTTTCAAGGAAAAGGCCAACAGGTTGAGCCTTTCCAATAGCATATGCAACCTGAACTTCACATCGATCTGCAAAGCCCGCAGCAATAACATTTTTTGCTACCCACCTCATCGCATAAGCAGCAGATCGATCTACTTTGGATGGATCTTTACCAGAAAACGCTCCCCCACCATGACGAGCCATTCCTCCGTAAGAATCAACAATTATTTTTCTACCAGTAAGGCCGGCGTCACCCATGGGACCACCAATTACAAATCTACCAGTTGGATTTATCAATATATTAAGGTTCTTAGTTGCAATATCTAATTTCTCGACTATTGGATCTATTACAAATTTTTTTATATCTGGTGAGAGTTTTTTATCAATATCAATATCATCTGCATGTTGACTTGAAATAACTATCGTATTCAGAGCAACTGGTTTATCTGCCTGGTATTCAATCGTCACTTGAGTTTTGCCGTCAGGCCTCAAATAAGAAAGTGTGCCATCCTTGCGAACGTTGGCGAGTTGTTGAGATAGTTTATGAGCAAGTGAGATAGGTAGAGGCATCAATTCTGCCGTGTCATTGCAGGCATAACCAAACATTAAACCTTGATCTCCTGCTCCTTGCAGATCTAATGGATCTGAGGATGAAGAGACTCGACTTTCAAACGCATCATTTACACCTTGTGCAATATCAGATGATTGTTGACCGATAGAAAGTGAAACACCACAACTATTACCATCAAATCCTTTATCAGATGAGTCATAACCAATTCCTAAAACTGTATCCCTGACAATATTCATAACATCCGCGTAACCATTTGTAGTTACTTCACCTGCCACGTGCACTTGACCAGTGGTGATTAGAGTTTCTACAGCTACACGACTCTTAGGGTCCTGCGAGAGCAAAGAATCTAAGATAGCATCTGAAATTTGGTCCGCGATCTTATCTGGATGACCCTCGGTTACTGATTCTGAGGTAAAGAGTCGATTAATCATTTATCAATTCTAACGTAGACACTAATTTATCGAGCAATATGTCAGAAAGAGTCTCTTTTGAAATTTCAGGAACTTCAGTTATGTTTCGTCGAGAATCTATTATTAATCCTTTAGTGTTATTACTTCCAAAAACCGCACCATTAGAAACATCATTTACAAAAATTAAGTCTAATGATTTTGCTTCAAGTTTTTTAATAGCACGTTCCTGCAGCTCTTTTAGATGACTTGTAGTTTCTGCAGCGAAGCCTACAATTAATTGATTTTTTTGTTTAATTTTTGTTAATTCATGAATCAGATCTTGATTCTTTTCAAGATCTAAGCTTCCTAGTTGTTCTTTAGGAATCTTGAGTTGCTCAAAATTCTTGACTTTTGCATCTGCAACTGCAGCACTCATTATCAAGGCGTCTGAGTGCGGAAATTCAATTTTCAATATTTCTGCCATTTCATCTGCAGTTTCTACCTCAGTGATCGTAATTCCTTCTATTATGGGCAACTCTGTGTTTGCGGAGATCAAATGAACTTCCGCTCCTCGTGAAGCAGCGGCAGCGGCTAACGCAAAACCTTGTTTACCTGAAGAACGATTTCCAATAAATCTAACTGGATCTATCGGCTCTCTAGTACCTCCGGCAGTCACTATGATTTTATAGCCCTTCAAATCTGCAAGTAAATCAGTGTGGTAGTAAATTTCGGAAATTATTCTTGAACTCTCTGGATACCTACCTATACCAATGTCAGTGCCAGTCATCCGACCCTCATCCGGCTGAATAACTACAAATCCTCTGCGTTTCAAAGTTTCGACATTTTCGACGGTTGCTGGATTACTCCACATTTCAGGGTGCATCGCCGGTACCAAAAATTTTGTTGATGTTGAAGCCAAAACTATATTGGTTAGTAGATCATCAGCTCTACCGGATGCAAGTTTTGCAATCAAATCAGCTGTAGCAGGGGCAATCACAATTGTGTCATTTTCTTTAGCCATTGAAATGTGGGGCACATTCTCTACATTTGACCATAGGTCTGTTATGACTTTTCTTCCAGATAAAGCTTCCCAGGTCGCCTTGCCAATAAAGTTAAGGCTAGCTGGGGTTGGTACGACGTCAACAATGAATCCCTCATCCTGCAATCTGCGAAGCAAATCACAAGATTTATAAGCAGAAATTCCCCCGGCTACACCAAGAAGTAATTTACGACCACGGGGAAACATGGTGCGCTCTTAATTAGCTGAATCAGCTGACTTTGGTTCCAAATTCTCAATGGTTAGCAGGCCGTCGTTAATTTCCCGCAATGCAATGGAAAGTGGCTTTTCATGAACATAAGTTTCTACCAGAGGTCCGACGTACTCTAATAAGCCTTCACCCAGCTGCGAGTAGTAGGCATTAATTTGTCTAGCACGCTTTGCTGCATAGAGAACTAAACTGTATTTCGAACCTGCTTTGTCCAATAGTGCATCTATTGGTGGATTTGTAATTCCGTCTAGTGCTTGATTACTCATAATGCCCCTTTTATCACTATTGAAGGGCTAAAGATACCAGTTCGGCCACTGACTGTTCTACCTGATGATTTACCAACACATAGTCGAATTCTGATGCAGCAGATAACTCTTCCTTGGCTCTTTCTAGGCGGGCTTGAGTAGAGACATCAGATTCAGTGCCACGATTTATTAGACGTGCTGTTAATTCTTCCCAAGTTGGAGGTTCAATAAAGACCATTATTGCCTCTTTCGAGTTTTTTCGTATCTGCCGAGCACCATTCAATTCGATCTCCAAAATAACATTTTTACCAGAGGAAAGAGCACTTTCAACTGGTTTTCTTGGAGTTCCATACTTGGCACCTGCAAACTCAGCAAACTCAAGAAATTCGCCATTAGTGATCATCTGATTAAATAAATCATCACTTACAAAATGATAATCAACCCCATCAACTTCGCCAGTTCTCATTTTTCTAGTTGTGACTGAAATTGAGATCCAAAAACGATTATCACCTCGAAGTTTATTAGTAATAGTACTTTTTCCAACACCACTAGGACCTGATACGACAAGCAACTTGCCAACTCTCGGAGAGTTTTTCATGAGTAAAAACTCCTCTCTGAGCAATTCGATTTGCCTAGGACCTACTCCGCCAATTCTACGTGAAGGTGAGATCTTGGTTCGCTCTAGAATTTGATCAGCCCTTATCTTTCCAACTCCCGGAACTGATTGCAGTAGATCAATTAGCCTCATTCGCGAGATAGATTTGCGCTCATCACTAAAAAGGTCGAAAAAAAATATCTTGCCAGTAGCAATAAGTTCCTTTGTTTTTGCCCGCTCTTGTCTTGCAATAACTGCCTTTTGACCCGCTCTCCTGCGAAAACGGTTGCTTATTTTTGGTGGCTGCATCTAAACAAGTGTAGTTGCAATCAAGTCGATCTTTTTTTGCATTTGAGTACCTGCACCATTCCACTCTTTAGTAATGGATCGGCCGATTACTACATAGTCAGCACCAGCAGCGATTGCATCTTTTGGAGACATAATTCTGGCCTGATCTCCCGGATCCTCTCCCTCTAGTCTCACGCCAGGAGTTATTAGTGTCGCAGAATCCGATAATTGTCGAAGCACTGATACTTCAAATGGTGAACACACTAATGATGTAGCACCAGCTAACAGAGCCAACTTGGCCCAATTCTTAGTAGTTTCTTCGATACTTTGACTCTGTCCCATAACTTGGAAATCTTTTTCTGAAAAGGAAGTTAGGACCGTAACCGCAGTAATTGAGCCGCTTGGTAATGCAGTGGCTGCTGCCGAAATCATCTTTTCACCACCTGCAGCATGAACTGTTAAAAATTTGGGATCTAACTTGGCTACCGATTCAACAGCGCCTTTAACAGTGTTTGGAATATCATATAATTTAAGATCTAGAAAGAGTTTGAAGTCTGAATCCTGACGTAATTTTTCGATTCCGGCTATACCATGCCGAAGAAAAAATTCAAGTCCAATTTTAAAGTGATCGATTTGACCTGAGGCAGCTTTAATCCAACTCTGTGCTTGTTCAAGCTCTTTGGTATCAAGGGCTAAAATAATAGGTAAAGTCATCACACACCTCTATGTGCAAAACCAATTGCATCCCTAAAATCATTGAAACCAAGTTGTATGAGCAATTCACTCAATTGATTTTTGATGTTAATTGCAGCCATCGGATTACCAAAACTTGCCGTACCAACTGAAATAGCACTTGCACCTGCCAAAACTAATTCCAATGCGTCACGACCATTAGCAACTCCCCCCATACCTACTATCGGTACATTAGGAAACGCTTGATGAACCTGGTAGATAGCCCTTACCGCTACCGGCCTAATTGCCGGACCGGATAATCCACCCGTTTTTCCGGCTAACTTAGGTCGCATAGTTGTCGTATCTATCACCATTCCTAATAATGTATTTATAAGAGCTAATCCATCAACTCCTGCATTAATTACAGCATGAGCAATCTCCACAATATCTGTAACATCTGGAGATAGCTTGGCAATAATTGGTAACTCCCCGCCTATATTGCGCCTTACTGATTCAATAACTGCAATTGAGGTATCAGGATGACATGCAAATACCTGTCCCCTATTTTCTACATTAGGGCATGAAATATTTACTTCGACAGCACTTATACCTGAAACCGCTCTTAATCGCCTTGAAAGAACTCCATACTCATCTACAGTTTCACCAGCTATTGAAACTATTACCTTTGCCTTTTGTTCGACTAGCCACGGAATATCATTCTCTAAGAACGCATCAATTCCTGGCCCCTGAAGTCCAATTGAATTTAGCATTCCACTTGGCGTTTCTGCCATCCTTGGCGTCATTCGACCAGTTCGAGCCTTGGTCATAATTGATTTAGTGACTATTGCACCTAAATCTGTAAGTGGAAAAAACTGTGAAAGTTCCTGACCGCTGCTAGCACAGCCACTAGCCGTAAAAACTGGATTTGAGAATCTTTTACTTCCGATTTTTGTTGAAAAATCAATCGTACTCATATATTCATGACATCCAAAACTTCTTTTCGATCCCACATAATTTCAGCTCCATCCATAACTGGACCATCAATACATGTACGAACCATTTTTACGCTCTCACCATTTCTAATGGGCACAACACATGTCATACATACGCCAATCCCACACGCCATAGATTCTTCTACCGAACACTGATGAGCAATATCAAACTCTTTTGCTATTTTGTCTATAGCAGTAAGCATGCCCATAGGACCGCAAGAGTAAATAACTTCAGTCCCTAACTCTCTGATTAATCTTGGAATCGCCTCACTGATTTGTCCATGAATGCCCGCGCTGCCATCATCTGTAGTTAAAGTTAATGAAGATACTGTTCGCTTTCCCTCTAAAGGTGCAAATATCTTATTGGCAGTGCTTGCACCTAAAACCATATCAACTCTACAACCTCTATTTTTTAGCAACTCAGCTAAGGCAAATAGTGGAGCAGATCCATAGCCACCACCAATTAGCATTGTATTTGCATTACTGGTTGGAACTCCAAAAGATGTACCTAATGGTCCAATTAGATCGACCATATCTCCAACTGCCCTTGAACATAGCCAGGTACTACCTTGACCGTGTGGGGCTACTACTAATTCAATACTGCCCCCCATTGGCCCTTTGTCAATTGCACGATAGATGGCAAATGCTCGACGCAAAATAAGCGAGGATTGTTCGCCACCGACTGATATCGCCACAAAATTGCCAGGCCTGACACTGGCCGCCATCGCACCAACTGTAAAGACCATGTGATGATAAGGGCCAAATTTCTTATTACTTATTACCTCAGCCATTACTTGAGTGGCAGATTTATTTATCTTATGTGGAATCATTTGCTCATCCACTCCTGAAGTGATCGAATTTCGAAATTATCTTTCTGAAGTGCGGCGATTCCAGCAACTGCGGCTTTAAAACCTGGAATTGTAGTAATGCATGGAACAGATCTTGAGACTGCTGCAGTTCTTATCAAAAAGCCATCTTGGCGAGATCCACGCCCAAGCGGCGTATTTATAACAAGTTGAACCAAACCCTGTGTAATTAGATCATTCGCTGACAATTGCGTGGATTGAGGATCAGAATTCTTTCTTACAAGTTCAGTTGCTACACCTTTTTCAGCTAGAAACAAATTGGTACCAGCGGTGCTATAGATTTTAAAACCCAACTGATGTAGATCCCTTGCAAATCGCCAGCCAGAATCTTTATCTCGCTCGGAAAGTGATATAAAAACTGATCCTGATTTTGGTAGTGGACCAAATGCTGCAGTCTGGCTTTTAGCAAACGCAAGACCAAAGTTATTGGCAATACCCATAACCTCACCAGTTGATTTCATTTCTGGTCCTAAAACGGTATCAACTCCGCTTCCATCTATGCGCCTAAATCGGTTAAACGGTAAAACGGCTTCTTTGACCGAAACTCCATTTGGTCTTCCATCGCCAGTACTTGGAAGTATCTTTTCTTTTCGCAATACATCAATTGACACTCCAGTTGAGATCAAGGCAGCTGCTTTGGCTAATTGCACACCAGTAGCTTTGGCTACAAACGGAACTGTGCGAGAGGCACGTGGGTTTGCTTCGAGCACATACAGTTTTTTAGGATGTCCACTTAATGCAAACTGTATATTTATTAAACCTCGAACCCCAATGTCTTTAGCAATTCTTTCAGTAGCCTCTCTTATTTCTGCAATTGCACTCTTATCTAAAGAGGTACTAGGTAAGACACATGCTGAATCTCCAGAGTGAACCCCGGCCTCCTCAATATGCTCCATCACCCCTGCTAAATACAGTTCGGTTCCATCAAAAAGTGCATCTACATCGATCTCAATAGCATCGTCTAAGAATTTATCTATTAAAACCGGATGGTTAGGAGTGATAGCAGTGGCTTTTTCTATAAAACCTTTTAATGACTCTTCATCATAAACTATCTCCATACCCCTTCCACCTAAAACATAAGAAGGTCGCACTAATACTGGATAGTTGATTCTTGCGGCGATTTGTGAGGCTTCCGAGTAGGAATTCGCCATTCCAAAATTCGGAGCTAGCAAATTATTGGATTTCAAAATTTCTCCAAATGCACCTCGCTCCTCAGCTAAATCGATTGCATCCGGAGAAGTTCCAAGAATTTTTACGCCTGCTTCCATTAAACCTCGGGCCAAACCTAGAGGTGTTTGTCCACCGAGCTGAGCAATCACACCAAGGACCGGACCAGCGGCACTCTCAGCGTTAATTACCTCAATAACATCTTCAATAGTAAGTGGTTCAAAGTAAAGGCGATCGGAAGTGTCATAATCAGTTGAAACAGTCTCTGGATTACAATTAATCATAATAGTTTCATAACCTGCTTTTTTAAGTGCAAATGATGCATGGACGCATGAGTAGTCAAACTCAATACCTTGACCAATTCTATTTGGACCACTACCCAAAATTATTACCGCTACCTTAGTACGAGGAATAACTTCACTTTCCTCATCATATGAGGAGTAATAGTAGGGAGTTAACGCCTCAAACTCACCGGCGCATGTATCAACTGTTTTAAAGACAGGATGTACATTCAATGTATTTCGAATTCGCTTTATTTCAGATTCTGAAACTGAACGTAATTTTGAAATTTGCTCATCAGAAAAGCCCATACTTTTAGCAGATTTAAGGAGTTCTCTATTTAACTCACCTGGTTTGGAAATCTCATTTGCTTTTAAGTTAATGAGGTTTATTTGCTCCAAAAACCAAGGATCAATTTTGGTTTTCTCATAGACCTCCGGCACTGTAGCGCCTAGGTACAAAGCTTGTTGAACCTGTTGCAACCTAAACTCAGTTGGCACGCTTATACTTTTCATTATTTGCGATAACTCACCCGGCTGCCAAGTAAAAGATGCACCTTTTTTCTCTAGTGATCTAAGCGCTTTTTGTAAAGCTTCAGGGAAACTTCGGCCAATAGCCATAGCCTCACCAACACTTTTCATAGTTGTCGTCAATCTTGGATCTGCTTCAGAGAATTTCTCAAAGGCAAATCTTGGAACCTTAACCACCACGTAATCCAATGAGGGTTCAAATGAAGCTGGAGTTGATTTTGTTATGTCATTAGTAATCTCATCCAAGGTGTATCCAATTGCAAGTTTTGTAGCAATTTTTGCAATTGGAAACCCCGTAGCTTTTGAAGCCAAGGCTGAAGATCTGGACACGCGAGGATTCATTTCAATTACAATAATTCTTCCACTAACCGGATTTACCGCAAATTGTATGTTGCAGCCACCGGTTGCTACTCCTACCTCTCGGATAATCGCGATAGATAGGTCTCTGAGTTTTTGATACTCAACATCAGTTAAAGTCATAGCTGGAGCAACAGTGATGGAATCTCCGGTATGAACTCCCATTGGGTCAACATTTTCAATACTGCAAACGATCACCACGTTGTCTTTATGATCGCGCATAACTTCCAACTCATACTCTTTCCAACCTATTATTGATTCTTCTAACAAAACCTCCGTGGTAGGACTATGACGAAGTCCTGCTCCTGCAATTTGGTGTAATTCCTCTTCGTTGTACGCAATACCAGAACCAAGTCCGCCCATGGTAAAAGATGGTCTAACTACAACTGGATACTTCAATTCGAGTACTGCACTCAAACACTCATCCATGGAATGGCATATTCTGGATCGCGCTGACTCTCCACCAACAGTCTCAACGATCTTCTTAAACACCTCTCTATCTTCACCGCGTTTAATAGCATCGACATTCGCACCAATCAACTTAGATCCAAAACGTTCAAATGAACCACGTTCATATAATTTCATCGCAGAATTAAGTGCGGTTTGACCTCCTAAAGTCGCTAAGACGGCATCTGGTCGTTCTTTTTCAAGGATTTTCTCAATCACCTCAGGTGTTATCGGCTCCACATAAGTTGCATCTGCAAACTCCGGATCAGTCATGATCGTCGCGGGGTTAGAGTTAATTAAAATTACTCGAATACCTTCACTTTGCAAAACTCTGCATGCTTGAGTTCCAGAATAATCAAACTCACAAGCCTGACCAATAACAATAGGACCACTGCCAATTACCAATACACTCTGAATCGATGTATCTCTAGGCATTGCTATCCTTTAAACCGACTTTAGGTGTGGACATGAGTTGTACAAATCTTTCAAAAAGATACGCAGCATCATGTGGACCGGCAGCCGACTCAGGATGATATTGAACTGAAAAAGCTGGAATAGAAATCATCTCTAGACCTTCTACAACTGAATCATTTAATGAAAGGTGAGATACACGACCTTTTCCATACACAGTCGTAAACTCCTTTTCTTGCGGTGCTGCTACTGCGAAGCCGTGATTATGGGCCGTAATTTCGACCTTTCCTGTTGTCAGATCTATAACTGGTTGGTTAATTCCACGGTGCCCAAATGGCAACTTATAAGTCTCAAATCCAAGTGCCCGTCCAAGAATCTGGTGACCAAAACAAATTCCAAAGAACGGAATTTCATCTAGCAGCACATTTCTTACCAATTCAACAACATCTGTCATTGCTGCCGGGTCTCCGGGTCCGTTTGATAGGAATACTCCATCCGGATTCATTTTCTTAATATCTTCAAATGAAGTCATCAATGGTAAAACATGGACTTCGATACCAAGCTCTGCCATAGCTTTTGGAGTTGCACCCTTAATTCCAAGATCAATTGCTGCAACCTTAAATCTAGTAGGAACTCCAGCTGGCGGTGAAACGACGTAGGATTTTTCTGTGGTCACATCTTTTGCTAGGTAGGCACCACTCATCGGCGATGTCTTTCTAACTTTTACTACCATATCTTCCCTACTTAAACTTGTATCACTAAAAATTCCAACACGCATTGCCCCTCGCTCCCGAAGGTGTCGAGTCAAAGCACGGGTATCAATCCCTTGAATTCCTACTACCCCAGAATCGATTAGTTCTTCCTCTAGTGATTTATTACTGCGCCAATTACTAGTTATTGGAGAGGGGTTTCTTACCACAAAACCAGAAACCCAAATTTTTCGGGATTCTTTATCAAGGTCATTTATCCCGGTGTTACCAATATGGGGAGCAGTCATAACCACAATTTGCTTGTGATACGAAGGGTCAGTAAGAGTCTCCTGATATCCAGTCATTCCCGTTGAAAATACTGCTTCACCAAATGTTTCACCAGTTTTTGCCCATGATTTACCTTCAAAAATTCTTCCATCATCTAACACTAAGTAGGCAGTCGTTGGTTTACTCATTGTGTCAAACACCTGTACCAATTAATTTGCCGGATTTCATTATTAAATTTCCAGAGTAAATTACATCACTAACTACTCCAGGAAGTTGCATTTCATGGAACGGAGTATTTCTACTTTTTGATTTTAGATTGTCTCTATTTACCGTCCAATTCGCATTTGGATCTACAAGAATTAAATTAGCGGCAGCTCCTTGAGCTATCCCCTGCCCTTGATTCTCATATCCTGCAATCTGTGCGGGTCTTATCGACATACGATCAACTAGATCTTTCCAGGTCATTAATTTTGTTTCAACCATGGTTTTAATTACAACTGATAATGCACTCTCAAGTCCAACCATTCCAAAGGCAGCGGATTGCCACTCGCAATCTTTGAGCTCAGCTGAATGCGGTGCATGATCGGTAGCCACGATATCTATTACTCCTTCAGCCAATCCCTGCCTTAGCGCCATAACATCTCTTTCGGTGCGAAGCGGTGGATTAACTTTGTATATCGGGTCATAATTTTCTACCAGCTCATCGGTAAGTAGTAAATGGTGAGGAGTCACCTCAGCGGTTACCGCTATTCCACGTTGTTTTGCCCAACGTACTAATTCAACACCGCCTGCAGTAGTCACATGGCAGATATGTAATCGAGATTGAACATGATCGGTAAGCAATATATCCCGGGCAATGATCGCCTCCTCAGCAACTGCTGGCCAACCCTTAAGTCCAATTCTTGCTGAAACTATTCCTTCATTCATTTGTGCATTTACAGTTAACTTAGGTTCCTGCGCATGTTGAGCAATAATTCCGTTATAAGTTTTCACATACTCAAGAGCCCTACGCATTATTAACGGGTCAGCAACACAGTTGCCATCATCACTAAAGATACGTACTTGTGCAATTGATTCGGCCATCGCACCAATCTCAGCCAACTGATCCCCATTTAGACCCTTAGTGACTGCACCAATTGGGTATACATCACAAATACCTGCGCTTTTACCTAACCGAAAGATTTGCTCAACTACCCCCGCAGTATCAGCTACTGGATTTGTGTTTGCCATCGCCGAAATTGCTGTAAATCCACCACTAACAGCTGATTGGGATCCAGTAAAAACAGTCTCTGAATCTTCTCTACCTGGCTCGCGAAGATGGGTATGTAAATCAACTAAACCAGGCATCAAGATTTTTCCAGAACTATCAATTCCTTCAACCTTATCTTTACCATTCGATTTTTCGATTGATTTAATTATTCCGTCACTAATTTCTACATTAACGACACTTCCATCAACTAATTTTGCATTACTTAATCTAATCATTTACTAATCCAATCGGTGCCCCACCTAATAGTTGATATAACACAGCCATTCTTATTGCTACGCCATTTTTTACCTGATCAATAATTACGGATTTAATATCATCAGCGCTATCTGCAGAAATCTCAAGTCCACGATTCATCGGGCCTGGATGCATGACAATTGCAGATTTTTTCAATTGGGCTAGGCGATATGAATTTAATCCATACCTTCTGGAGTATTCACGTTCAGTAGGAAAGAATGAATCATTCATTCTCTCTTGTTGAATGCGTAGCATCATGACCACATCAGCCTGAGGTATCTCTTTATCTAAATCGAATGAAATATCTACTGGCCATTTTTCAACACCCACAGGTAATAAAGTCGGAGGCGCAATTAAGGTTACTTTGGCTCCTAATTTATTAAGTAGAATGACATTACTACGCGCTACTCTTGAGTGCAGAATATCGCCTACAATCAAAATCTTAAGTCCACTTAGATCGCTATCATTTGCTCTAAGGTGCTGTTTTATCGTAAACGCATCCAGTAGTGCTTGAGTTGGGTGCTCATGCGTTCCATCACCTGCATTAATTACCGTTGCTTGAATCCATTTCGAATCTGCCAACCGCTGGGCCGCACCGCTACTGCCATGGCGAATTACAACTGCATCTGCACCCATAGCCTGAAGTGTTTGAGCCGTATCTTTTAGACTCTCACCCTTACTTACCGAAGAACCTTTTGCTGAAAAATTAATTACATCTGCTGATAATCTCTTAGCAGCTGTTTCAAAGCTGATTCTAGTTCTAGTTGAATCTTCAAAAAACAGGTTGACTACGGTCTTTCCACGCAAAGTGGGAAGTTTCTTGTTAGGACCATCTGTAATCGTTGCTAGCTCTTTTGCCGTGGCCAATAACTTAAGAGCATCCTGCTTGCTTAAATCCTGAGCCGATAATAGGTGGGCATTTTTCATTTAATTAACTCCACTAAATCGTTACCATCTAGCTCCGCAAGATGAACCTTTACGCTCTCACTTATTGAAGTTGGGATATTTTTACCGACATAATCCGCACGGATTGGTAACTCTCGGTGACCACGATCAACTAATACTGCCAATTGAACAGTTCTTGGCCGACCTATTTCTCCAATTGCATCTAGTGCTGCTCTTATAGTTCGTCCAGAAAACAACACATCATCCACTAAAACCAAATCTTTACCTTCAATTCCGCCACTCGGAATTTTTGTTGGGAGTATTGGCTTTGGTGGGCGCATCCGAAGATCATCTCGATGCAAGGTTATGTCTAAGACTCCAGTTGGAACAGATGATTCGATCTCGGAAATAAACTTGCTAATTCGATCGGCTAGGAAAGCTCCCCTAGTGGGAATACCCATCAAGGCTAAATTATCTACACCCTGATTATGCTCAATAATTTCATGAGAAATACGTTTTATAGCGCGATCTATGTCGCTACCAGACAACAAAATGCCCATTTACTTCTCCTTCGCCGCCTCTCTGGACGGATCGTTAAAGGAACGCCCGAATGATAGCAGAGGTTGTGTGGATAAATAAAATCATCATTTTTTCGGTGTGGCTAATCTACGATTATGAATACAAATAATCCAGCACAACGACTACGAGATATCAGAAAATCAAAAGGGTGGAGCCTACAAGATGTTGAGCACCATTCAAACGGAAAATGGAAAGCGGTAGTAATTGGCTCCTATGAAAGAGGCGATCGAGCCATCTCACTGAAAAAAGCGATCTCCCTTATGCAGTTCTACCAAGTACCTATTACTGAACTTTTTCCGGATGTTACTACGCAGGTGAGCGTTAGAAGCATTAGTGTAAACCTAAACAAGTTAACCAACAGTACTGAGGTGAAATTTCAAGTTTTGCAGAGATTCACCAAAAGTATTATTAATCGACGAAGGGACTGGAATGGTCAAATATTGACTATTCGAGCTAATGACCTTCAATTTTTGGCGCTACAGGTGGATAAAAGTGAGTCAGATACTTTGGATTGGCTAATCGAATCTGAGCTGATTCACCTTTAAATTGCAATTGAATCTTTTACTTTAATAATCCTGCCTAGTACGCCATTTATATATTTCGCAGATTCATCAGTGGAAAGTGATTTTGCAAGCTCTACCGCCTCATCGCATGCTACTTCTAGATCGACTTCAGCCACCCAAAGAATTTCAAAGATTGCAATTTTCAATATATTTCTGTCAATTGCCGGCATTCTATCCAGATCCCAATCTTGAGCGTAGGTAGTGATTAACTCATCAATTTTGGTCGAATGTTCTGCTACCCCTGAAAGCAATTTTTCAACATATTCAGACTCAGATAGTTCAGATGCGCCTCGCAGTTGCAGTAAATCTAAAGCTTTAGCTTTTTTGATCTCAGCTTCATAGAGGAAATCTAAAGCGCGCTTCCTTGCTTTACTTCGTGCAGGCACTATTAGTTTGCTCGACCTAGGTAAGCACCTGTGCGAGTGTCGACCAAAATTTTTTCATCCTGCTTAATAAATAGTGGTACTTGAACTGATATTCCAGTTTCTACTGTGGCAGGTTTAGTGCCACCAGATGATCTATCACCTTGTAAACCAGGCTCAGTATAGGTAACTACAAGCTCTACCGATGCTGGTAACTCGATAAACAATGGATTGCCTTCATGCATTGCCACTATGGCATCTGAATTCTCAAGCATATAGTTGACTGCATCGCCTACAGTTTGTTTGCTTATTGAAATTTGGTCATAATTCGTAGAGTCCATAAAAATAAAATCATCTCCGTCACGGTATAAAAACTGCATATCTCGCTTCTCAACCGATGCAACTTCAACCTTAACTCCTGCGTTGAATGTCTTCTCAACTACTTTTCCAGAGAGCACAGAGCGCATTTTTGTTCTTACAAAAGCTCCGCCTTTACCAGGTTTGACGTGTTGAAACTCAATGACATTCCACAACTGCCCATCAAGATTTAAGGTCATGCCATTCTTAAGGTCATTTGTCGTTGCCATTATCTTCCAATCTTCTCTTTATTGCTTACAAAGTAAGTTAAAATTTAGTGCAATTCTACCTTGCTATTTGGCAAGCTTTTGCATTGCTGTTAATGCTAGAAGGTAACTATCTACTCCAAAGCCAGCAATAGTTCCTTGAACAACCCCACTCACAACCGAAGTATGCCTAAATTCTTCACGTGATAATGGATTAGACAGGTGTACTTCTATTGCTGGAGCTTTCAACATGCTAATTGCATCGCGAAGCGCATAGGAATAATGTGTAAAAGCTGCCGGATTAATTATCACTGGTTGTCTCTTATCGGCGGCTTCATGGATCCAAGATATTAATTGACTCTCACTATCACTCTGTTTAATCTCGATTTCAATTCCCATTGAATCAGCTCTAGAGGAAATTGCATCTTCCAAATCCTTATAACTTAATTCCCCATAATAATTCTTCTCACGGAGATCAAGTCTTGATAAATTTGGCCCATTAAGAATTAGAATTTTCACAGCGTAATTCTCTCATATACCTTAGCGAGAGTGCTGGACGGTACATCTTCCAGCCATACGGGCTTGCCAATCTTGCTTATTCCGATAAATCTAACCTTTCCTTGTTTAACTTTTTTATCTTTCAATAAAAGTTGAACCAAGGAGCTCCACCTTGATCGCGGATAGGAAGTAGGAAGTTTGTGATTATCTAAAAGCACTCGGTGCAGTTCAACAACCTCATCTGCTAACCCAAGTAGCTCACGACTTAATTCAGCCGCATAAACCATACCTATTGAGATAGCCTCACCATGCCGTAGTTTGTAATTACTATCCTTTTCAATTGCGTGTCCAAGGGTGTGGCCATAATTTAAAACCTCGCGGATTTTACTTTCTTTAAAATCTTTTGCCACCACTTTTGCCTTGACCTTTACGGCACGAGAGATAAGTTGTTCAAAATCCAAAACATCATCCTGAACTAAATTCAATATTTTGTAATCTGAAATAAACCCACACTTAATAACTTCGGCCAATCCAGCAGATAAATCTCTGTTTGACAGTTTAGAAAGGTAATTAATATCAATAAATACACCACTTGGAGAATAGAAGGTTCCTATTAAATTTTTTCCTTTTTGAGCATTGATACCTGTCTTACCACCTATTGCAGCATCTACCATTCCAGCTAATGAGGTTGGTATTGCATACCATTCAATTCCACGCAACCAGGTTGCAGCTGCAAAACCTGCTAAATCTGTAGTTGCGCCACCACCAAATCCGATGATGGCATCGGATCTCTCCAAACCTACTGCCGAGCACTTTCGCCAAACGCTTTCTAATACTTTAACATTTTTTTGATTTTCACCCACAGGTGTACCAATAATTGATAAATTCCTAGATTCCTTGATCTTAAATAATTTGATTAAATTTGATGGCGCGACCAGCAGAACCCGTCTATGTGAAGCAGTTATGGCTTTAATCTCATCGAGTGCATTTGCTCCAACTACTACTCGATAATTTCTTTCTGCAACTACTTCAATTATCCTCATATTTTGCTTTTAATTTTCTCGTTAATTGATTTGGCCACTTCACTGGGCTTTTGACTATCTGAAGAAACTATAGTCGAGGCCAATTTTTCGTAAATCGGCCGGCGTTCACTCATTAGATTCAACCACTGTTGCCTTGGATTTATTAATAGCAGAGGACGATCTTTATTAAATCCAATTCTAGTTGCGGCCTGAGCGATAGAAACATCGATAAAAATTACTGGATATTGAGCGCTGCTTAATAGTTCTTGAATCTCTGGATTTATTGGCGCTCCTCCTCCTAGAGCGATTACCCCATCAAATTCCGAAAGAAGTTTACTAACCACTTCAACCTCGATTTTTCGGAATACCCCTTCACCTTCCTCTACAAAGATATCTGAGATTTTCTTACTAACTCTTTTTTCTATTTCAGAATCACTATCAGCAAAAGCCATATTTAGCTCCTTTGATAATGCTTTCCCAATACTAGTTTTCCCCGCGCCTGGAGGTCCGATTAGGACAATTTTGGTGATCATCACTTAATTTCAAGCGTATTAATATAATTTTCGAAGTTCCGCTTGGTCTCTTGAACACTATCTCCGCCAAATTTTTCTAAAACCGCATCAGCAAGCACCAAAGCTGCCATTGCTTCAGCAACAATGCCCGCCGCCGGTACCGCGCAGACATCCGATCTTTGATTTATAGCCTTAGCAGGTTGTCCCGTAGACACATCAATCGTGTCTAATGCTTTAGGAACAGTTGAGATTGGTTTCATTGCAACTTTGATTCGCAAAATTTCACCATTGCTCATACCGCCTTCAGTACCGCCCGCTCTATCTGTTCGACGAGATATCGCTCCTTTGCTATTTTTTTCAATTTCATCATGAGCAACTGTGCCTCTTCGCCTTGCCGTTTCAAAACCATCACCGATCTCAACGCCCTTAATTGCTTGAATTCCCATCATTGCGCCGGCTAATTTTGCATCTAACCTTCTATCCCAGTGAGTGTGTGAACCAAGACCTGGTGGTAAGTTGTATGCAAGCACTTCAACTACGCCACCTAATGTATCTCCGTCTCGATGCGCTGCTTCAATCTCAGAGACTATTTTTTCACTTGTTTTTTTATCAAAACATCTAACGGGATCTTCATCTATTTTCAGTCGATCGCTTGAGTTTGGTAAATCATAATTGTCTGGAACTGAAATTTTTCCAATGGATAAGACGTGGCTTAAAACCTCTATTCCCACACTTTGCCGCAAAAAAGCCCGTGCAACTGCGCCCAATGCAACTCGTGCAGCTGTCTCACGCGCACTTGCGCGCTCTAAAATTGGCCTTGCATCTGAAAAATTAAACTTTTGCATTCCTACCAAATCAGCGTGACCAGGTCTTGGCCTAGTTAAAGGTGCATTTCTTGCTAAATCTCTGATCTCAGATTCAGTCACTGGATCGGCACTCATAACCTTTTCCCATTTTGGCCATTCAGAGTTGGCTACTTGGATTGCAATGGGACCACCTTGAGTAACTCCCAATCTAATTCCACCAGTGATCGTTATTTTGTCCGCTTCAAAATTCTGCCGAGCACCCCTTCCAACACCAAGCCTTCTTCTCGCTAAATCCTTGTCAATATCCTTACTCGTAATCAGAACATGTGCCGGAATGCCTTCGATTATTGCCGAAAGCGCTGGACCGTGCGACTCACCTGCTGTAAGCCATCTAAGCATTTGTCCTCCGTCAAATTCGAGTGCCCTATTCTCTCAGATCAATAAGAGATCTTGCCCGAAATTAATGGGATTAGTCACCAAAATTTTGCGATATACGTTCCTATGATCATAAATGGCGCAAACGGTATGTCAGAACTCCTTCTAAAAAGAGCAAAGGTACCTCCAATAATCCATGCAATGGAGATTGAATTCAATATCTCATTTATCGAACTTAAAGG
>CAYFKM010000003.1:0-1627 GCA_964344025.1 uncultured Candidatus Nanopelagicus sp.
GTAGGCTTAAATATTTCAAAAGGTCAGGAAAGAATTCTTATCACTGACTTAACCGGAGATACTCCTGATATTGCATCGCAGAAAATTGCTGAAATAGGACTAAATGTTGGCGAGATATTTGAAAGTTTTGATCTAAAAATTGAATCTGGTTTCGTCATTAAAACCGATCCGGCAATTGGGAGTAAGGTGAAAAGAGGAACTGTCGTAAACTTAATAGTTAGTAAAGGAATTGAAAAAATTGAACTAGCTTCTTATATTGGAAAAAATGGTGAGCAAGCGCTTTCTGAGTTGACCGATAGTGGTTTTGATGTTGATGTTGAGTACAAGTTTAGCGACAATATCTTCAAAGGTCAGGTAATCTCTCAAGCCCCTGATAAATCAGGTGCAATTCCTATAGGTAGCAAAATTAGGCTGGTAATTTCAAAGGGACCTGAGTTTATTTTTGTTCCAAATGTTTTAGGTAAGAGTAAAAATAGCGCAACTCTAGATTTAGAGAACCTCGGGCTGCGCGTATCTATAAAAGGTACTGGTAAAGTCAATAATATTTCTCCAGCAATCGGAAGTAAGGTCAAGCAAGGATCACTAATAACACTTACTCTAAGGTAATAATCTTCATAACTCTCAGGTAGGCTCTGCAAGTGGTGAAAGCAAAAAATTATTTGAGAATTGGTGCACATGTCCCCACCTCTGGTGGAATGGCAACACGCTCTATCGAATATGCCTTAACGATCAAAGCCGAAGCCATCCAGGTTTTTGCTTCAAGTCCTAGAACTTGGGCAACTTCAGCCCCAAATCCGAAAATGGATGAGTTGTTTCGTGAAAAAACTAATGAACATGATATTGAACCTTATGTCCATGCCTCATTTCTAATTAATTTGGGATCTCCAACGACATCTACATATGAGAATTCACTCTCTGCGACTACCTACTCCTTAAAACGTGGTCGAGAAATCGGAGCGAAAGGTGTAGTTGTTCATACTGGTTCTGCAGTAGATGAATCTCATGTTGATAATGCTTGGAAGCAAATACATGAGGGGGTAATGCCAATACTAAATAATCTTAAAGATGATGATCCATGGCTTTTACTCGAGCCAACTGCTGGGCAAGGGCAGTCGCTGGTAAAGAAACTTGATGATCTCACTAAATACTTTGAAGCCTTAGAGTGGCACCCAAAAGTTGGTGTTTGTCTTGATACCTGCCATGTATTTGCAGCTGGACACGATATTAAAAAACCAGGTGGAATGTCAGAAACTTTGGATCTTCTTGTTAGCATCGTTGGAATAGAAAGAATTCAGCTGATTCATGCCAATGACTCGATGGATGTCTGCGGAAATCTTAAAGACCGCCATCAAAATATTGGTAAGGGCGAAATAGGAACTGAACCATTTATTGAACTCATTTCTCACCCAGCAATTTCAAATGCTCCATTAATTTTAGAAACTCCTGGTGCTGAGCCAGAGCATGGTAGTGAAGTAAAGTTACTGAAAAAATATAGAGATAGTAAATGAAATCTAAATCCCTACTATACCTAGGACTACTAGCTACAACTGCAATTTGGGGTGGCTCCTTTCTAATTATGAAGGATTCGCTTGAGCGCCAAAATGTCTACTCTTTTCTAGCAACGAGA
>CAYFKM010000003.1:1637-29541 GCA_964344025.1 uncultured Candidatus Nanopelagicus sp.
TCCCTTATTGGGCTTAATAAAGTTTTTATCAAACGAGCAGTTTTTGCTGGAATACTAACTAGTTTTGGTTTTATCTTTCAAACATTTGGATTAACTAAAACAACAGTTTCAAATACTGGATTTATCACCGGATTATATTTAGTTTTTACCCCACTAATAGCCTGGCTGTTGTTAAAACATAAAATTACAAAAGCTCAATGGGGTGCTGTATTAGTAGCAACTATAGGTCTCTACCTTATTGCTTATAACGGAATATCAGTTGGTATTGGTGAAATATTAGTTTTGGTTTCTGCGGTGATGTTTGCTGCACAAATAGTTGCAGTCGGCGAGTGGAGTGATGGTAAAAATAGCTATCCCCTAACACTTATCCAAATTATGGTAGCGGCTGTGGTGCTTTCAATCTTTACAATCAAGGATGGATATCAGCTACCTCCAGATAGCTCAGTTTGGTCGGCAGTAATCTTTACCGCCGTTTTTGCAACTTTTTTTGGATTCTTAATTCAAGTTAGAGCTCAAGCAGTAATGAGTGCAACTGTTGCGGGAGTACTTCTGGCTATGGAAACTCCATTTGCCTTATTTTTTGGTCTATATTTTGATAATGATCCACTAACACTGCGAATTATGTCTGGCGGTTCTTTAGTAATGTTAGCCATGGCAATGGTGATTTGGTCGGACAGTAAAAAGCCATCAAAAAGTAATGCAGGGAGTAAAAATTAAGAAATTTATAGATCTTAGATCTGACACTGTAACCAAGCCATCTATTGAAATGCGAAATTTCATGGCACAAGCTGAAGTAGGTGATGATGTTTACGGTGAAGACCCCACAGTAAATCTGCTAGAGCAAAAAGTTGCAAAATTATTTGGCAAGGAAGCTGCTTTGTTTTGCCCATCTGGCTCATTAGCAAATCAATTAGCAATAAGAATGTCGGTTTCTCCTGGTGAAGAGTTAATTACTGAGACAAACTCTCATATCGTAAGGGCAGAGCTTGGTGCAGCAGCAACATTTAGTGGAATAACAACCCGAACCTGGGAGGCAGATAGAGGTATTTTAAACGCAGATGAGGTTCTAAAAATTATTAAACCAGATTCTGGTCCATATCTGGTTTCGACAACTGCGATTGCAATTGAGAATACTCATAATTTTGGAGGGGGTACGGTACAGTCAATAACTGAAATTGAAAAACTTCGTAATGCAACAAAATCTTTAGGAATTAGGATGCATTTAGATGGTGCACGAATTTGGAATGCTCATGTTGCAAGTAAAGTTAAGCTGAGTGACTACGGTAAACATTTTGATACCTTAAGTGTTTGTTTATCAAAAGGTCTAGCAGCGCCTATCGGATCGCTAGTTGTTTCTAGCCAGGATGTAATTGCTAAGGCAAGGCAGTGGCGTAAACGATATGGTGCTGGAATGAGACAAGTTGGGATACTTGCAGCAGCTGGTATTTATGCAATTGATAATAATCTTATGAAATTAGAATTGGATCACAAGCGAGCAAAAGTAGTAGCTCAAACTATTGAGAATGCTGAAGCCTCACTAATTTCTTCAAAATTTGTTGAAACTAATATAGTCGGTTTAGATCTTTCAAAAACGGAGTTAACGGCAAAGAAGTTATCGGACCTATTAAGTGAGGAGGGAATTCTTACCTCAGCTCTCGGGCCAAAGTATTTAAGGTTGGTTTTGCATTGCGATATCACTGATAATGATATGGATGTGATTCTTGAGAAATTTCCAATAATTTTAAAGCGCGCCCTCGTGGTTTAGTAGCCACTCTTTAATTTTTATCCCGTAGGCGTAGTTTCCGATCGCACCCCCACTTTTTATTACTCTGTGGCAAGGGACTATGGGAGCAATTAAATTGTTACCACATGCCGTACCAGCAGCTCTGATTGCGGCTTTTGATCCAGCTCTGGCTGCCAAATCAGAATATGTCCAAGTTTTACCAGAAGGTATCTTTCGTAAAGCCTTCCAAACCTCCTGAGAAAATTTTGCGCCTGACTGCCGCACCTTTATGGCATTTATAGAATTTAAATCGCCTTCAAAGTATGCCTCAACCAATTCAGAAATTATAGGAATACTCTTACTGTGCTTAATTTTCTGTTTGATTTCTTGATCTAAGATCCTATTCTTTAAATTTTCAACCCCATAAAACCCTGAAGCTAAGAGTATATCTTCATCGGCAATCAGAGTTAACTCTCCGATCGGAGTTCTCAAGTTTGTTGCCGCCAACATTTAATTACTATATCGATTCTAAAACTGAATTTAAAGCCATCTATATTTTGTGATCTCGCAGCATCTCCGCTACTAAGAATGCAAGTTCTAAAGATTGAGTATGGTTTAGACGTGGATCGCAAGCACTCTCATATCTAGTTGCTAAATCATCATGGCTGATTTGATCCCCACCACCGACACACTCGGTAACATCATCGCCAGTTAGTTCTATATGAATTCCACCAGGATGGGTACCTAGCTTTTTGTGAACTTCAAAAAAACCACGGACTTCATCCAATACGTCATCAAATTTTCTAGTTTTATATCCACTCGGTGCCTCATAGGTATTTCCATGCATTGGATCACATACCCAAAGGACTTTTGCTTCAGATTTATTGACGGTTTCAATAAGTGTAGGTAATTTCTCACGAATTAATGAGGCGCCCATTCGTGAGATAAAGGTGAGTCTTCCTGGTTCATTAGTTGGATTCAACTTTTTCATTATCCCCAAAACTTCTTCGGGAGTTGTTTTTGGTCCAAGTTTTACGCCAATTGGATTATGAATTTTTTCAGCAAAATCCATGTGCGCTCCATCTAATTGGCGGGTTCGCTCACCAATCCAAACAAAATGGGCAGAGACATCATATGGATTACCCGTTCTAGAATCTATTCTGGTTAGAGCTTTTTCATACTCTAATATCAGTGCTTCATGGCTTGAGTAGAAATCGACAGATTTAAATGTAATGGGGTCAATTCCTGCAGTTTGCATAAAATTAATCGCTCTTCCAATTTCATTAGCCATCTCCTCATAGCGAGCGCTAAATCTCGCATCTGCCGCAAAACCCTTATTCCAACTATGTACTTGCCTTAAATCTGCAAATCCACCTTGAGTGAAAGCGCGCACTAAATTTAAAGTTGAAGCTGATGTGTTATAAACCTTTAATAATCTCTCTGGATTAGGAGTTCTAGCTTCTTTCGTAAACTCAAGATCATTTACCGCATCACCTCGATATGCTGGCAGTGTTATACCGTTTCGAGTCTCACTATCGTTACTTCTCGGCTTTGCAAATTGGCCTGCCATTCTTCCTACCTTTATTACAGGTAGTGAGGAGAAATACTGTAAAACTGCTGCCATTTGTAAAATAGTCTTGATTCGATTTCGCACCGAATCTGCGGTTGCTGCTGCAAAGGTCTCAGCGCAATCACCACCTTGAAGCCAAAAGGCTTCACCGGCAGCAGCCTCTGCAATGCGACTTTTCAGATTGTCACACTCGCCGGCAAATACCAGCGGTGGATAGGTTTCTAACTCTGAAACCACCGATTTAACCGCTTGTTTATCCGGCCATGTGGGTTGTTGGGCTGCAACAAGATTTGGAGTAAAAATTGAATTCATTTTCATTTGCTAATGGTATGCAATCAACAGTTGAGGATGTGGCTAATTAAGCCCACAATTAACCGAAGAAGATCTCCGCTTCTTTGTATAAGGCTGGATCAACAGTCTTTAATTTTGTAGTCGCTGATGCCAGTGGTACCCGTTCAATATTGGTGCCATGCAGTGCAACCATCTTGCCCCAGTCGCCGTCATGGACAGCAGTTATTGCATGCAATCCAAACCTTGTGGCCAGTACTCGATCGAAGGCAGTAGGTGTTCCACCACGCTGTATGTGCCCGAGTACCGATGTTCTAGCCTCTTTGCCAGTCTTTGCCTCAATTTGCTTAGCAAGCCATTCGCCGATACCAGATAGCTTTACATGTCCAAATGCATCAAGAGATTGATCTTTTGTAACCATATCTCCATCTTGTGGAATTGCACCCTCTGCAATAACAATTATTGGCGCATAACTTTGCTGAAATCTAGATTCCACCCATTTGCAAACTTGATCAACTGAAAATTTAACCTCAGGAATCAAAATACATGAAGCTCCGCCTGCAAGACCTGAGTGCAAAGCAATCCAACCGGCATGACGTCCCATCACTTCAACAATTAAGGCACGATGATGCGATTCAGCGGTTGTATGTAATCGATCAATCGCCTCTACAGCAATATTTACCGAAGTATCAAAACCAAAAGTGTAATCGGTGTTGTTTAAGTCATTGTCAATAGTTTTTGGAACACCAATTACCTTTACTCCTAATGAATCTAGCTTAGTTGCAACCCCCAAAGTATCTTCGCCACCTATTGCAATAAGGGCATCTATACCCATTTTTGCTAAATTTTCTTTTATCTTTTCAACTCCGCCATCAATTTTAAATGGATTCGTCCTAGATGAACCCAAGATAGTTCCACCTTTTGGCAAAATTCCTCTGGTTGCGGGCAAATCTAACTTCATTGTTAAGCCCTCTAACGGGCCTCGCCAACCATCCTTAAATCCAACAAATTCATAACCGTATTCTTTAACGCCTTTGCGGACTACCGCACGTATTACCGCATTCAATCCAGGACAATCACCACCACCTGTTAAAACTCCGATGCGCATTAATTAAACTCCAGCCTAATTTGGTTTAGAAATTGGTCAACGCCGAGGCCTAAGTCTACTCTGCCGCAATGGGATTAAAACCCGAGATTAATCAGTACCTTACGCAACGGGCAGCGATGGGGCTACCTGCGGTATGGCAAGCCTCCTTGGATGAGATTCGAGGTAACACCCATCTACATGTGGCACTAGAGCAACCATTAATAGATTTGTTTGAGGTAAGTAAGCAGAAAATTATTGGGCTCTCATCTCAATTACCGATACGAATTTATCGGCCATCCAGTGATAAAAATTTACCTGCACTAGTTTTTTACCATGGTGGTGGTTGGGTTTTAAATTTTCTAGATATATATGAACCTGCGCTACGAAAATTAGCAAAGGCAGGAGAATTTGTAATTGTTGCAGTTGAGTATCGAAAGGCGCCAGAGCATCCTTTCCCTGCAGCCTTTGATGATTGTTTTGCAACCTTAAATTGGGTTATTCAAAACGCCGAAAGCTTAGGAGTAGATAGAGATCGAATTGGGGTCGGTGGCGATAGTGCTGGTGGAAATTTGGCATCTGCAGTTGCCATTAAAGCTCGAGATATTAACTTGATTCGCTTATGCTACCAATTACTAATCTACCCTTGTAATGATAAGGACATGAATTACCAATCTGCAACTAAATACGCCGATAACTTTGGATTAACAACTAAGGCAATGAAATGGTTTTGGGATCAATACCTACAAAGTGATGAGTTTGAAGAAAATCCCTATGCCATACCAAAAAAGGCAAATTCTCTCAAAGGTGTAGCGCCTGCGATTATTTTGAATGCTGAATTTGATCCACTTGTAGATGATGGAAAGAATTATCACAATAAATTACTTGCAGATTCGGTATTTTCAATCTATAAAGAGTACAAGGGTCAAATTCATGGCTTTTTCAATTTAAGTGGAATTACTGAAGATGCAGAGTTGCTATACTCGGATATCGCAGAAAATATCAGATTTTTAATGGAAAGAGATAAATAATTGAGCAAAGCGGGTTGGGGAAGATTTCTTTTGCTCGGCTTGCTTTGGGGTATGCCTTATCTTTTTTTAAAGGTTGCAGTTGAAGAGATATCACCATCAGTAATAGTTTTTTCAAGAGTGCTTATCGGAGGGTTAATTTGTCTTCCCATTGCACTTAAAGGAAATAAATTAAAAGTTGCTTCTAAGTACTGGCCATTTTTAATTCTTTACTCAATTACCGAAATGATTGGCCCTTGGTATTTAATTACTCACGCTGAAAAAGAGATTACTTCTGGGTTAACAGGCTTACTAGTTGCCACTGTCCCAATTTGGTCTGCAATTTTGGCGTCGATATTTGGAGATCACACGGTCTGGCATAAGGGAAGATTATTTGGGTTAGTAATTGGATTTATCGGCGTAGTTTTTGTTGTTGGAGTGGAGTCACTTGGTGGAAACCAAGACATACTTTCTATCGGAATGGTCATACTGGCTGCTATTGGATATGCATATGCAATCAATATGATAAACCGACGCATTCCCCATGTTCCAGGAATCGCAATAAATACTTGGGCTATGATCATTACCTCAATTGTCTATTTACCTTTTGCAATTAGAAATTGGCCAAGCAAAACCCCATCTTTGGAGGCGGTTGGTTCAGTCATCGCTCTTGGGGTCTTTTGTACTGCAATTGCATTTATTTACTTCTTTAAGTTAATTGCTGAGGTAGGCCCGCCTCGAGCTTCGCTCATAACTTATTTAAATACTGCAGTGGCAGTTTTATTAGGTGTAGTGCTTTTAAGTGAACCAATAACGCTCGGAATTGCTATTGGACTACCACTGGTATTAATCGGATCATATTTTGCTAGCAGAAAAGTTACTCGGTAAATCCAAGTCGAGCCAGCATTTTTGGATCTTTTTGCCACTCCTTTGAAACCTTTACGTGAATCTGTAGAAAAACTTGCATCCCGACTAGATTTTCAATTGACTTTCTTGCCTTAGTGCCAATTGCCTTTAACTTACTACCTTGTGGGCCAATAATTATTCCTTTTTGACTATCCCGTTCAACATGAAGTGTGGCGATAACATCGAATAAGTTACTTCCTTCTCGTTCGCCAATTTCATCGATAGTAACCATCACAGAATGAGGAAGTTCCTCATATAATTCTTCAATCGCAGCCTCTCTAATCAAATCTGAAATCATTAACTCCTGTGCTTGATCGGTGCTTATATCTTTAGGATAAAGCGCAGGTGAAATTGGTAACCTATCAGCAAGCAAATTCAAAAGTAGGTCAGTCTGGACTAATTCTTTTGCAGAAAGCGGAACGATTTCTACCTGGGGCAATTTTAGGTGATTAACAAAAAGATTTACCTGGTTTAGTTTCTGAGCCAGCTCAGATTTAGAAATCATGTCAATTTTTGTAATCACAATGAAAATTGGTTGTAATCCTTTTACCTGTTTAACTATGTACTCATCTCCCGAACCGATATCTTCGTTTGCAGGTAGACATATCACGACACTATCTGTTGCTTCAATATTTTCACTTGCCATAGCATTTAATCTTGTTCCTAATGCAGTCTTGGGCTTGTGAATACCTGGAGTATCGACAACAACCATTTGAAAATTTTCACGATTAATTATGCCTCGGATTGGATTGCGAGTTGTATTGGGGTGATGTGAAGTGATTACGATTTTTGTACCAACAAGAGCATTTACCAGAGTAGATTTACCAGTATTAGGACGACCAACAATTGTCACAAAACCAGATTTAAAATTATTCATCAGGTATATTCTCTCACCTTTTAGCTAGCGCATTTGCAATGGCAGGATTACATCTAAAATATCCTCGAAATTAGTTGCGATATCTGCAATTCTTTCAGCTATTAATCTGTGGCAACCTTGGCTTAAGGGTGAAGTCACTTCTCCCGGAACAGCAAAGACTGGTCTAAATATTTCAGCAGCATCTCTAGCAGTTCTTATTGATCCACTTATAAACTCTGCCTCAACCACTACTGTGGCTTTTGAAAGAGCGGCAATTAACCGGTTTCGAATTAAAAACCGATATGGCTTAGATGGTGTATCTGGCATAATCTCACTTATCAATAATCCTGATTTCATTATTTCGGTAAAAAGTTTTATATTCTCTTTTGGGTATAGATGATTAAATCCTGCAGCCTGAACACTAATTGTCGAGCCGTTCATAGCAATTGAATCCACATGCGCTGATTTATCAATTCCGATCGCTCCCCCACTTACAACTAAAACTCCACACTCTGCTGCCCGCCTTGATAAGTATCTAGCGATTTGAACTCCATAATTAGTTGGCTTGCGACTTCCAACAATCGAGATTGAGTTATTCAATTGCTTTAAAGATTCTCTTCTGCCCTTGATAAGTAATGCAATCGGCGGTGTATCTAAATCATTAACACCTAAAGGCCAATCTGAATCCTCTGGGGTAATAAGTTGGCAGTCTGACTTTAGTATTTTTTCTTCAAGTACCGGCAGATTACAGTGCGATATTTTATTTACTATTTTCAATAATTTTTCATTATATAAATTTCTTCTTTCAGAAATTAATCTATAATAAACATCTTTAGCCCCATATTCGAATATTAATTTGCTTAAATCGGCATCTGCTGGCTCGATACATGCAAACAGGATTAGACGACAATCTGACTCAGTTAGCACCAGAGAAATCTAAATGATTGAGAGAAGGGATTTAGTTATAAATTCAATCTGTGAATTAAATGGCACTAACCAATTATGGCAGCTATATTTGCAAATGATTTTCTATGGATTGGCAGTACTCCTAACTTCTTAATAGCTGCAGTGTGTGATGCTGTTATATACCCTTTGTGATTTGCCAAACCATATTTGGGATATGTTTTATCCAACTCAATCATAATTCGATCTCGATAAACTTTGGCAAGAATTGAGGCAGCACTGATGCTAACTGCCACCTGATCGCCTTTCCAGACTGCAAGGCTAGGGATTGTTAATCCGGGTATTGAATAGCCATCAGTTAATACATAATCTGCGCATATATCTAAGGCATTAATTGCTCGCCTCATTCCTTCAACGTTGCACTTGTGTAGACCTAGCATGTCAATTTCCTCTACGGAGATTTCAATAATTGAATATGCAAGTGAATTTGATTTCACTATTTCAAATAATTGTTCTCTTTGCAAAGATGTTAACTGTTTTGAATCCTTCACATCTTTAAGTAGTGATGAAAGTGGGTCTTTTAAGATTACCGCAGCCACAACAAGTGGACCCGCACATGGACCTCTACCTGCCTCATCAACACCTGCAATGTATTTTATTCCAGATTGAAGCAATTGACTTTCGATCATAAATTTGGCCTAATCTTTTACTACTACTTTCTTTAGATCATCACCTTTTGGAATAAATGAAATATTATTTAAGGGCCAAACAATAAAGGTGGCTCGACCAACAACTTTACTCAAGGGGACCATTCCATTATTTGCACTATCGGGATGAAATCTCGAATCAGCACTTGCCCCTCGATGATCACCCATCACAAATATAAACCCTTTCGGAACATCAATATTAAACTTAACTTCACTTGGCTTATCGCCTGGGTAAACATATGGCTCATTTACACTGACACCATTTACTTGGACCTTTCCTGACGAGTCACAACAAGTCACGTTATCGCCACCTACACCGATTACCCTTTTAATTAAATATTGTTTTGCAGGATCTGGTAGCACTCCAACGGTTATCAAACCACTTTTAATCTTGCTGGAAATACTTGAACCACCATCTATTGGTGTTTCACCCAACCACTTATCAGGATCACTAAATACTGCAACTTCACCGCGCTTTATATCGCTAAAGATTGCACCAAACTTATTTACGGCAATTCGATCTCCAACTTGAAGAGTATTTTCCATGGATCCTGATGGGATATAAAAAAAGTGCAAGAGAAAAGTCTTAATCAAGATTGAAACAATAAGAGCAGAAACAACGATGATGGGTAACTCCCGAAGGAAAGAACCCTTCTTCAACATAAGTAAATTTTACTTAAGATTGCGGGGTTTCTTCAGTTACAGCTTCAACCGCTGCTGCATCTGGGACTACCTCAGCCGCTGGAGTTTCATCTGCCGTTGGAGCTGCTTGAGTTGCTGGAGTCTCATCTACCACGGAAGCAGCTTGCTCAACTGGAGTTTCATCTACCGCAGGAGCACTCTTTGCTGCTAATTTCTCAGCAGCTTTTTTCTTTAATGTTGTGGCGCCATCTGCTGGCTCATTCATGGCCTCTTTAACAGCGGCTTCATACGCAACTTTCTTGTCAATTCGCACCGGTTGTGGCTTTAACGTACCTTCACTTCCAGAAATACCTTTTGCCTTTTGATAATCACCAGTAATTTTAAGTAGCGCCGTCACAGCCTCAGTTGGCTGTGCACCAACTCCTAGCCAGTATTGAACTCGCTCTGAATTAACTTCAATTAATGATGGATCAGAAGCAGGAGAATATCGACCAATCTCCTCGATCGCTTTTGAGTTTCTAGCTGAGCGAGAATCTGCAATTACAATTCTAAAATGTGGTGTGCGAATCTTTCCAAGACGCATCAACTTAATCTTTACTGACACAAAACTCCCTATAGAAAATTATTTGTTTAATCTTTAGTAAACAGCGGGGGCGTTTACACCAGACAACTTTGCGGACAATTTTGCTATGGGTTAGAGGGTCCCGCTAGCAGATGGCTAATCTTGCCAGCAATCTTTCGATTACCCAAATTGGGATCAACACCTTCTAAGAACCCTCTTGAGCAGCTCGCTTAGCAGGGTTACCCGATCGCGATTTCTTCTTAAAATTTTGATGTGGCTTAGGCTTTGGCATCGCCCCGAGGCCAGCAACTCCCGCCATACCTGCTGGAAGTGAACCATTTTGCATTTGCTTCATCATTTTTTGTGCCTGTGAAAATCGCTCTACTAATGAATTAATTTCTGAGATTGCTCTGCCGCTACCCCTTGCTATTCGTGCTCTACGTGAACCATTTAATACTTTTGGATCATTTCTTTCTTGTGGAGTCATAGATTCAATAATTGCTCGCATTCTTATCAACTCTGACTCATCAAAATTATCTAATTGTTTCTTCATTCCACTCGCGCCCGGTAGTAATCCAATCAATTTACTCATACTCCCCATGCTTTTCATTGCTTCTAACTGCGATAAGAAATCCGTAAATGTAAATTCCTCACCTTTTATAAACTTATCTTCCAATTTTTTTGAAGCAGTATCTGAGATGGCTCTTTTTGCTTGCTCAGCGAGGGTGGCAATATCACCTAAGCCAAGGATTCTAGATGACATTCTTTCCGGATAAAACTGTTCAAAATCAGTAACTTTTTCACCAGTTGCTGCAAAAATTATAGGCTTGCCAGTTAACTCAACTATCGAAAGGGCTGCACCGCCTCTTGCATCACCATCTAATTTTGTAAGTACAACTGCATCAAATCCAACACCGCTGGAAAAAGCTTTTGCAGTTCTAGCAGCGTCCTGACCCATCATGGCATCGACTACAAAAAATATTTCAGTTGGATTAATTGCATCTCGAATATCTATAACTTGTTGCATAAGTTCTTTATCAACACCAGTTCTGCCCGCAGTGTCAACTATTACAAAATTATGTAACTTATCTTTAGCAAATTTCAATCCATTTTTTGCTACCTGAACTGGATCACCAACACCATTTCCAGGCTCTGGCGCAAAAACTGGAATGTTGACTGATTTACCAACAACTTGTAGCTGATTAACTGCATTGGGCCTTTGTAAATCAGCAGCAACTAAGAGTGGAGTATTTCCTTGTTCTGACAAATAGTTTGCAAGTTTTCCAGCGAGAGAAGTCTTTCCAGCGCCCTGCAATCCTGTTAGTAAAATTACCGTGGGAGAAGATTTAGCAAATTTAATTCGTCGAGCATTAACTCCCAATATTTGTGTTAATTCAGAGTTTACAATTTCAAATATGCGTTGAGCCGGATTAGTACTTTTGTTTATTTCATTTTCAAGTAATTTTGATTTTTCAAGGATTTTATTTGAGAACTTGTCAGCTACCTCAATAGCCACATCTGAGTCAATAAGTGCTATTTTTATCTGTGCGGCAAACTCTTTTAAATCTGATTCATTTACTTTGCCACGCAGGCCAGAGAATAGGCTACTTAATCTCTGGCCTAGCGCTTCAAACATGAAGGCATCTTACATTTGATTAGATAGCTGCTTCACCGCTTTCACCAGTTCGAACTCGAGTTACTGAATCAACAGTTGCAGCCCAAACTTTTCCATCACCAATATTTCCAGTGCGTGCCGCCTCGGTAATTACCTTAATAGCCTTATCAGCTAATTCCGATGCTACAAGCACTTCTAATCTAATCTTTGGAATCAGATCGACTTTATATTGAGCGCCACGGTAAACCTCAGTTAGTCCAAGTTGTCTACCAAAACCTTTGGCATCAGAAACGGTCATGCCTGTAATGCCAGCACTAACTAGTGCTTGCTTAACATCCTCAAGTTTTTGAGGTTTGATAATTGCAGTAACTAGCTTCATATTTAAAATCCTCCTCTTGAAGTAGATGTTAATTCGTAACCTGTTTCAGCGTGTTGGTCATAATCAATACCCGAGATTTCAGCCTCTTCTTTAATTCTCAGTCCTATTGTTTTATCGATAATGAAACCAATAATCAACGTGACCACAAATGAGTAGGCAAGAACAAAAAATGCACCAAATGCTTGTTTCGCAAGAAGAGCAGTTCCGCCACCGTAGAAGACCCCATCTAATCCGACACTATTGACTGCGCTGCTTCCAAAAAATCCAATAGCTAGGCTTCCCCATAATCCACCAACTAAGTGAACCCCGACTACATCTAAGGAATCATCAAAATTAAATAAATACTTTAAGCCGACAGCTAGCGCACAAAAAACTCCAGCAATTAGGCCAATTATTACAGCAGCCCATGGTGCGACAAATGCACATGCAGGTGTAATTGCAACTAATCCAGCCACAGCACCAGAGGCGACCCCAAGTGATGTTGGATGGCCATCTCTTATCTTTTCAACTAATAACCAACCTAATGCAGCTGCAGCAGTTGCAACCTGAGTATTAATAAGTGCAAGTGAAGCTATGCCATTTGCTCCCAGTGCAGATCCAGCGTTAAAACCAAACCAGCCAAACCAAAGTAGGCCTGCACCAATAAGTACCAATGGCAATGAATGTGGTCGCATCGACTCACGACGCCAACCAACTCTTCGTCCAAGAATGATTGCCATAGCAAGTCCAGCCGCTCCTGCATTTATGTGGACCGCTGTACCACCCGCAAAATCCTGCACTCCACGTGCTGCAAGAAAACCAGCTCCAGTTATAGTATCGCCTACCTTATTTCCAAAGGCGAATACCCAGTGCGCAACTGGAAAATAAACCACTGTAACCCAAATGGTTACAAAAACTGCCCAAGCGGTGAACTTAGTGCGATCAGCAATTGCTCCAGAGATAAGCGCCGGGGTAATTATTGCAAACATAAGTTGAAAAGCTGCAAACGCAAGTAGTGGAATTGGATAAACCCCACCATTGTTTGTTAACTCATTTACTGCACTTCCAAGACCAGAAAATGAAATTTCACCATACCATGGTGAGTTTGATTGATATCCAAATGCTAATTTAAATCCATAGATAACCCAGAGCACACTAACAATGCCAATAGTTACCATCGACATAAGCATCATATTTAATACACTTTTAGCGCGAACCATTCCGCCATAAAAAAGTGCTAAACCTGGAGTCATTAACAACACTAATGCAGTGCTTGCCAAAATCCATGCTGTATCCCCAGTATTCAAAACTACCTCTGCCATCAAATCCCCTATCGCTCGAATTCAAGTATGAAGCCAAAAACCTCGCCTTTGAGATGAGAGAACTATCGACTAATTGGGTTAACTCCAGTGGCAACTGAGATTTCAGATTTATAAAACAAAGGCAAGATTTGTTAAAAGTATGTTACTTAGTCAAATAATCCAGCTATAAAGGAGCTTTGATCAAATGCCTCAAAATCCTCTAGCCGCTCACCGGAGCCTATGAACTTGATCGGTAACCCACTTGATTTTTCGATGGCAATCGAAATTCCACCTTTTGCCGAACCATCTAATTTGGTGACAATTAAGCCTGTGACCCCGATTGACTCAATAAATACCTTCGCTTGATTTAATCCATTTTGACCAGTTGCTGCATCAATGACCAGCAGTATTTCATCTACTACTGCTTGTTTATTTATAACTCTGACAACTTTACCAAGTTCATCCATTAAATTCTTCTTATTATGCAACCTTCCTGCAGTATCAATAATTAGATAATCTGAATTCAATTCTTTTGCTTTGTTAATAGCGGTGAAAGCAATTGATGCTGGGTCTGTATTTTCTGAACCCGAAACTACTTCAACTTCAATTTTTTTTGCCCAGGTTTGAAGTTGCTCAGTTGCAGCTGCTCTAAAAGTATCGGCTCCCGCCAGTAGGACAGTATTTCCATTTTCAATTAAATAGTTTGCCAACTTTGCTACTGAGGTAGTTTTACCGGTTCCATTCACGCCAACTACCAATATAGTTTTAGTTTGGCCCTTATTTCCAAGAAGGTTTCGACTCTTGGTGCTAAGCCAAGATGAAACTTCACTTGATATTAAAGCAACAGGATCATCGGTTTTTACAGATTTAGCCTTGGTGATTAACTGATCTACAAGTGAAACCCCTAAATCAGATGAAATTAATTGTTGGCGAATTTGCTCCCATTCATCATTTGATACCGAATCAGATTTGAGAACTGAAATTAACTTCTTAAATAAACTCATTTCATTTTTTAAGAAACCGCATCAACTTCACGAATTCTTTGTGAAATTACCTCACTTACACCATCCCCGCGCATCGTTACTCCATATAGAGCGTCAGCAATCTCCATTGTTCGCTTTTGGTGAGTGATAATGATCAACTGTGATTTCTCCCGCAACTCCTCAAATACTCCTAACAATCTGCCTAAGTTAGTATCATCGAGTGCTGCTTCAACCTCATCCATAACATAAAACGGTGAAGGTCTTGCCTTAAATATTGCAATTAAAAGTGCCACCGCAACCAAGGATCTCTCGCCACCTGATAAGAGCGATAATCTTTTTACGCGTTTACCAGGCGGTCTAGCCTCTACATCAACGCCAGAGGTCAACATATCAGAGGGATTAGTCAAAATAAGTTTTCCATCTCCGCCAGGGAAGAGACGGGCAAATACAGTTTCAAACTCTCTAGCTGTATCCTCAAATGCTTCTGTAAAGATTTGTTGTACGCGATCATCAACCTCTTTAATAATGTCAAGTAAATCCTTTTTTGTCTTCTTTAAATCTTCTAGCTGCTCTGCAAGATATCGTAGACGCTCTTCAAGTGATGAATACTCTTCAAGGGCAAGTGGATTGATTTTTCCAAGTAATGTTAGCGAGCGCTCCGCTTGAGCTAAGCGCTTTTCTTGTTGATCCCGGCGGTAGGGAATTAAATCTCCTGGCACAAATTCTCCATTTTCGTTTTCATAAAAGGTAGGTACATCATTATTTGGTCCATACTCATTGATTAATGTATGTACATCGATTCCTAACTCTTCAACTGCTTTAGTTTCTAACTGTTCAATTCTTAATCTTTGTTCAGCTCTAGCAATTTCATCTTTATGAACACTTGAAGTTAATTTTTCTAATTCGATTGCTAGCTCTCTACTTATAGTTCTTAAACTCAATATTTCACCTTCGCGAGAGCTTCTAGAAACTTCAAGGCGTTCTCTTTCCGCACCAGCCCTTGATATAGATGACTCTATTTGGATCAATGCCTCATAAGCGGTATCTGCAATTTCTTGCGCCGTAACGGCAGCTTGCGCTCTGTTCTCTCTTCTGGAAATTGATTTTGACAACGACTCACGTTCAATAAATGCTTGGTTTTCAAGAGCTGCAGCCCGTTGGGCAATTGCGTCTTTGCGCTCTTCAATCGTTCTAAGGCTCAATCGTGCTTCAACCTCTGTAGACCTTGCAGCTGATACTTGAGAGCGTAAATCTTCAAGATGGGTTAAATCTGGCTCTACTGGTGACTGATGAGATTCAAACTGAGCAATCGCTGCTGCCAAATCACGTTCATCGGAGTTCTTCTGATCATTTGCGGCATTCAATGCCGAGGTTAAACGATCTAGCTCCTCAACCGTATTTTTTACGTTCTGACCAGATATAGCTAATTGCTCGGCAAGCCCAGTCATTGCTGCGTCTGAGTCATTCAACTTAGAAAGTACTTGTTGATACTCCCTCTCTAAACTTTCAAATTCATTGGTTAAACCATTGAGTTCAAACTTAATCCGATCACAGTCACCACTTACTTTATTGACTTCACCTTCACTTTCGGCAGTTAAGTTAGCAATTTTTGAGATGAGCTCGGAATTAGCTGAGCTCTTCACTAAATCTACTACCTCTTTAAAAGCTGTAAGTCGCCCAAGAGATCCCGCTCGCAATTTTTCAGTACTGTAAAGTTTATCTGTTAGTAATTTAATGTTATTTTCTGAACTCTTTAATTCTACTTTTAATTTATCAAATAAACCATCCAAATCAGGTTCAGATGCTGCTAATGATGAAATCTGCATTTCAATTTGAGCAAAATTTTCTCGATAATTCTTCAAACGAATTTCAACTGAATCTTTAGCAGCGCCTAACCGGCTGACCTCGCCAGTGGTTGCATCAATTCTTGAGCGAAGCCCATTGATATGACCTTCTTGTCGCGCTGTTCCTTCACGTTGATCTGCAATTGCTCTAAGGGCTGCGGAAACTCGATTTTCCTCAAGTGCTAATTGAGTCTCAATTTCCTTTAAGGAGTTTGAATCGCTTTCTAGTTGGATTTGAGAAATTCGGACTTGCTCTGCAAGAGTTGATTCCTCACTTCTTAAAATCTTAGCCTCTTGGTCTAATGCTTCTGGATCTCTTCCAGTTGCCTTAGCTTCCTCTGCCTCTTCTACTAAAAATCTGGCACGCTCAGAGGATAAGTTTTGAATACCGCGAATTTGTTCTCGTTGGGCAGTTAATCGATAGAAATTTTCTTGGGCAGCTATTAATTGTGGGTTTTCACTTGCAGCAATTGCATCTAATTCAATTTCTCGGTTACGTGCAGTATTTAATTCATTCTCAACCTGCTCCTTCCTTTGCCGAAGAACATTTTCATCTGCTACCTCTAATTCCATTTCATTACGCATACGCAGCATGTCATCAGCCATTAATCTCAATTTTGCATCTCTGACATCAGATTGAATCACAGATGCTTTCCTTGCCACTTCAGCCTGTTTACCTAGTGGCCTAAGTTGTCGGCGCAACTCAACTGTTAGATCCTGAATGCGTGCCAGATTAGTTTGCATAGAATCAAGTTTGCGAATTGCTTTTTCTTTTCGCTTTCTATGCTTTAACACACCTGCGGCTTCTTCAATAAATGCTCTACGTTCCTCCGGATTTGCTAATAAAATCGCATCCAGCTGACCTTGCCCAACAATTACATGCATCTCCCGACCAATGCCGCTATCACTAAGAAGCTCTTGAATATCCAATAGTCGAGTTGTTTCGCCATTAAGTAAATACTCTGATGATCCATTTCTGAACAAAATGCGAGTAATTGTTACCTCTGAAAAATCTATTGGGAGTACGCCATCTGCATTATCAATGGTCACTGAAACTTCAGCACGGCCAAGTGGAGCACGACCAGATGTCCCTGCAAAGATAACATCCTCCATTTTCCCGCCACGTAAAGACTTAGCACCCTGCTCGCCCATAACCCAAGAGAGCGCATCCACAACATTTGATTTACCAGAGCCATTGGGCCCGACAACGCAGGTAATACCTTGTTCAAAATTTAAGGTGGTCGAAGAGGCAAAAGATTTGAATCCTTTGAGATTCATGCTCTTTAAATACATTACTCACCCCGCAACTGACGCATGGCGCAAACCTATCTAAAAATCACCTAAAATCTGGGCACCTAACGCTGGCAACGCGGGCAAAAGTGTGAAGAACGGTTTGCAAAGGCGATTCGACGAATCTCACTTCGGCACCTAGGGCAGGGCTCACCCTCTCGGCCATAAACCTTAAGTGATCTGGAAAAATAGCCACTTTCGCCGTTAACATTTTTATATTGTTCATCAAATGAGGTTCCCCCTGATTTTATTGCAGATTTCATTACATAGATTGCAGAAGTAATTACTTTTTTTATTTCTTCCTCACTCAAATCTTCACAAATAATCTCTGGATGTATTTTTGCTCGCCAGAGCGCTTCATCCGCATAAATATTGCCAATTCCACTCAAAATACTCTGATTTAGGATTGCCGGCTTGATAGCAGATTTTCGCCGCTTGATATTTGAAACTACTTGCTTAAGATTAAACTCAATCTCAAACGGATCAAGCGCAATATTTTTAGTAGATGATGGAATACCATTGATTAGCTCTTCAATTGCCAGCCAGCCAAATGTACGCTGATCGATAAATCTAATTTCAGTCTTTGACTTGCCGCCACCAGATAACTCAAATTTTGCTCTCAAATGTGGTTGGAAAGAGGTAGTTTTTGGCTGTACCAATAACTGTCCACTCATTCCTAGGTGTGCTACCAGGACGAAATCTCGATCTAGCTCAAACCAAAGAAATTTTCCCCTGCGCTTTACAGATTTAATTTGAGCACCAATACTTGAAGATAACGGTGCTATTGAATTTGATTTAGTGGCTCTAGCATGAAAACTTTGTGCATTATTTATTCGCTTTCCTACAACATACTTTTCTAGTCCAGATCTAACAGTTTCTACCTCAGGTAACTCTGGCATAAATTAAAATCTCTACTTTTTATTTCTCTCTATCAAGGATTCATATGCGATTTTTGCGGCGGCTTGTTCTGCCTCGCGCTTACTTTTTCCACTTCCAGGCGGAAACTTATCATTTCCAAGTAACACGCTAGCGGAAAAACTTTTATCATGATCTGGACCAGATTCGTTTATTTCATACTCAGGCGATAGAAGGTTTAATGAAGCTACTAATTCTTGAAGTGCAGTCTTTCCATCAAGAGTTGAACCCTGCGAGGTGGCCTCTAGAATTGTCGGCTTAATCCATTTTGAAATTACTTCTGAACTTTTCAAATAACCATGTTCTAAATAAATTGCACCTACTAATGCTTCAAAGGTGTCAGCTAATATTGAATTCTTTTCTCGGCCATTAGTTGTTTCTTCACCTTTTCCAATTCTTAAATATTTCCCTAAATTAATTTCCCTAGCAATCTGTGCGAGCGCTTTCATATTCACTACTCCAGAACGCAATGGGCTTAATCTGCTTTCATCTAAATCTGGAAACAACTTATACAGTTCATCTGTAACAATTAGTCCAAGAACTGAGTCTCCGAGAAACTCAAGTCTTTCATTAGTTGGGATTCCGCCAGCTTCATACGAAAATGAGCGATGAGTTAATGCAAGTTCAAGCAACTCATCCTTAACCGATATTCCGAGTTGTTCGGTTAGGTCAGAGTACAGATCAGACCTCTAGGACCTGTCGACGGTTGTATGTGCCACAAGTTGGGCATGCAACATGTTGCAATTTTGGTTGCTGGCATTGCTGACAGGTTGCAAGATTGGCAGGAGTGGTCTTCCACATGCTTCTACGAGAGCGAGTACGTGCTCGCGACATTTTTCGCTTTGGGACCGGCATGATATCTACTCCTTATTTAAAGCCTTTGATGCAACAGCAGAATTATCTATGAAAAGTACACAGATGTAAAAACCTTTAATTTTTAAGCGGGAAATCCTTCAAGGCCGCCCATCTTTGGTCAGTGGGTGTTTGGGATTGCGATGTTGATAGGTAAGCCCAGTTTTCACCACTTTTTTCAGCCAATCCTGGACAGTCCTCAGAACACAACGGATTAACAGCTAAATTTAAAATAATTGCATCTCTAACTGCAGGTTCTAGATCTATATCATCACCATCAAGAAAACTTAATTCATCTTCTTCCAAATCAATCTCTGCATCTTTTTTGGATTTACCTCTAAAACTATGTTTTTTTGTACTTTTACTAGTAGTGGATTCGTAGTAGTAAAGCTCAGTAAAACTCTCATCTATTGGCCAGATAATCGGCTTTAGACATCTTGTGCACTCACCAGTTGCATCTGCAATTACTCGAGCTGTGGCTAATACACCCTCTTCAACCGCTTGAATTCTCAAATCGACTTCAATAATCTCTCCTGGCTTTACTGAGAGTAAATCCACTCCGACTGCCTCTGTAATCTTCAAATCTAACTCATACTCACGCATCTCCCCGGCTCGATGGGGTAGATCGTGCGTATTAAATAAGAAAACTGAGCGAGCCATTTGATTATTTTAATTTTGAAAGTACATGTTTAGTTTCAACACCACTTAATTGATCTCTACCTTTACTAATCACATCCAATGTCTTGTTGAGGATTACCTCAAGATTAGCTAACCGTGAATCAATGTACTCTTCAATTTCTTCTCGATCTCGATCACTATCAGCTTTTGCATCCGCCAAAATTCTTGCAGCTTCCTTACGGGCACTTGAAACGATTGAAGTCTGTTCAACTAAGCGCGATACTTCATCTCTAGCTTGTTGAATTATTGCATCAGATTGAGTGTGAGCATCTTCTATTATTGAATCCTTTTCACGCTGTATCGCTATTGCTTTTGCTAAATCATTAGGAAATGATGCTTTTAATTTATCTAAAATTTTTAGCATTTCACTACGATTGATAACACAAGATGCTGATAATGGTACTGATCTAGCCTCTTCAATCATAGCAATTGCAGCTTCAATGTTTTCAACCACATCCATATTTAGCCCTTCCGCTCAAGTCTAGATTTTAACTTATCAACTATAGCTGCAGGCATATATGCAGATACATCGCCACCATAACTTGCTATTTCCTTAACAAGTGATGACGAAAGAAATGAGTGTGATGGTGCGGTAGACATGAATACTGTCTCAATTCCTTGTAATTGAAGATTTACCTGACTCATCTGAAGTTCATAATCAAAATCACTAACTGCTCGCAAGCCTTTCACGATCGTAGGAATCTTATTGGCTCGACAGTAGTCAACCAGAAGTCCAGACCAGGAATCCACTTTCACATTCTTATAGCGATTGGTTACTTGTTTGATCATCTCAATTCTTTCCTCAACAGTAAAAAGCGAACTCTTGGTTTGATTGACTAAAACTGCAATTACAACCTCATCAAATAAGGTGCAGGCTCTTGCGATAATATCTAAATGTCCATTTGTGATTGGATCAAAAGAACCTGGACAAACAACACGTCTCATAGTGAAAACGCTAGCAACTAATTGCTAAGTTATCCATTTTTTTCTAAATCTGCTCTGTCAGCACGCCATAATGAATGCTCCCAGCACCATATGAGCGAATTTTTTGCTCCACTAATCCCGCAGGCCAGGTAAAAGCTATTGACTTTCCATCCCTTTCAATGGCAATTATCCCATGTTTACTTAGTAAGTTTAAAGTTAAAATTTTCTTTAATATTTTTTCAACCTCGGCATTTGTGGCTTCATATGGTGGATCGATGTAAATAATTTCATATGAATTGTTAGCAAAATGATTTAGAAACTCAAAAACTGATTTTTCATATACTTTGAACTTTCCAATTCCCTCAGTATTTGAGAGTAATTCAAAGTTCTGCTTACAAACATTTACACTTGTAGGGTTACTTTCAACCGATTCTACTAGCCCGGCTCCTCTTGAAAGTGCCTCAACTCCTACTGCACCAGAGCCTGCAAATAAATCCAGGAAGTTAAGTCCATCCAAAGATCCAAAAGTTGAAATTAAAGAAGAGAATAACCCCTCACGTGCTCGGTCAGAAGTTGGCCTAGTAATTGATGGCGGTGAAAATAATTTTCTGCCCTTACCCATTCCAGCAATGACTCTCATGCTCATGACTTATCCATAAATCTAGCCGCTTCATCTAATTTCAACTTATCAACCTCTTGTTTCAATAATGGTAAGTGATCAATTTCTATATTACGTTTTAAAATTTTTCCGGCTGCATCTCTTGCATTTTCAATTAACTTTTCATCTCTAAGAACTCGTAACAACCTTAGGTGAGATCTTCCGCCAGATTGGGATTTGCCCAAAACATCACCCTCCTTGCGCTGTTCGAGATCAATTCTGGCAAGTTCAAATCCATCTAATGTAGATGCCACTGCATTTAATCGCTGCATACTGGATGACTCTTCTTGTGCATTTGATACTAATAAACAAAGTCCAGGCACCCCACCTCTACCTACTCGTCCCCGAAGTTGGTGAAGTTGAGAAACTCCAAATCTATCTGCATCCATTATGACCATCATTGAAGCATTTGGTACATCAACTCCTACCTCAATTACTGTAGTAGCTATTAATACCTGGATTTCACCCAGAGCAAATGCTGCCATGGTTTGTTCTTTAAGCTCACTTGATTGTCTGCCATGTAATGTGGCAACTTTTAAACCTTTCAAAGCACCAGTTGCTAACTCTGGAGCTAGCTCTTCTACTGCAACCATTTGTTCGTTATCTAGAAACTCCTCACCCAGCAACATTGCCGCTGTAATCTCTCGATCACTTAATTTCTTAATTGGATTAGCAATTCGAGGGGCAACAATGTAAACCTGATGCCCTTTTGCCACCTCTTCTTTAACTCTCTGCCAGGCTCTATCTAAAAAATGAGGTTTTTCTAAAACTGGAATTACATGAGTTGTAATTGGAACTCGACCCGAAGGGAGCTCTCTAAGTGTTGAGATATCTAAATCCCCAAATACTGTCATCGCCACAGTTCTTGGTATTGGCGTGGCAGTCATAACCAATAGGTGAGGTGGTTGCTTTGCCTTCATTCGGAGTGCATCTCGCTGCTCTACACCAAATCTATGTTGTTCATCAACGACAACTAAACCAAGATCTTTAAACTCAACACCATCAGAAATCAATGCGTGAGTACCAATGACAATGCCAATTTGTCCACTTTGTAATCTTGAATATATCTCTCTCTTTTTTGAATTAGTAATAGATCCAGTTAGCAACTCAACTTGCGTTCCTAAGCCTGATGATTGCAAAGTATCGGCAAGTGCTAACTCACCAAGTAAATTTGTAATAGTCCGATAATGCTGCTGCGCCAATACTTCAGTTGGAGCCAAAAGAGCCGCCTGTCCAGCTGAATCTACAATCGATAACATCGCCCGTAATGCAACTACAGTTTTTCCTGAACCAACCTCACCTTGCAACAATCTGTGCATTGGATACTTATTAGATAAATCCTGTTCTATTTGAGCATTTACCTCTAATTGGCCCTTGGTGAACTTAAATGGCAGATTTTTCTCAAACGCTTCAACTAGTACTGGTGTGTTTGGAGTACGAGATTTGGTACTCAGCTTTTCGATCTCAGCTCTGCGTTGACCAAGAAGTAATTGCAAAAGAAGTGCTTCGTCAAAAGTCAATCTCTCTCTAGCTTTTTCTGCTGAATCTAAATCTGTTGGTTGATGGATATCTATCAGGGCTTGTTTTAAGTTTGGATAGCCGCCCTGCTCTGCTAATTCCTCTGGTAAGTAATCTGGAATTTCATCTAAGGAATTGAGTGCTAATTTTATACACTGCATAATTTTCCATGATGGAAGTTTGGCTGTTGCTGGATAAACTGGAAGATATTTACCAGCAAACTCTGCTACAGCTGCATCGACATCATCACCATCTGGAATCAATTGATAATCTGGATGAGCTAATTGGCGTTTGCCTTTAAAAACTCCAACCTTTCCAGCAAATAAACCAACTCTGCCTGCTTTAAGATCCTTCTCGCGCCAGGCTTGATTGAAGAAGGTTAAGGATAAGTTTGCGCTTCCATCGGTAACTACTACTTCAAGAATGTTTTTTGCATTAGCTCTTCTTAACTTAACCGCCTCAATTTCAGCCAAAATAGTAACTTCATCATCAGCAATCAATTTTGAAATATCTGTTAACTCACCTCGAACTACATACCTTCTAGGGTAGTGTCGTAATAATTCATTAATACTTTTAATACCAAATGACTTTTCAAGTACCTCGGAGGTGCGATCACCCAAGATTTTTGATAAGCGAGTGGATAGGGTGGCCATAGTGGAAGTATCTAATGCCTTATGGCCAACTGCGCGTAATTACCCACCGGATTAGCAATTTAATGGCGGTAAGAGGTAACCTTTCGCCTTACATTTACTTAGATCAGCCAGATAAGGGAGCAACGCGGTGTCATCAGTTTGTGATTTATGTGGAAAAGCACCTAGCTTTGGGAACAATGTTTCTCATTCAAAGCGTGCAACCCGTCGCCGCTGGAATCCAAATATTCAAAAAATCCGCACCATAATTAATGGACAAACCAAGCGGAAAAATGTCTGTGCTTCCTGCTTGAAAGCTGGTAAGGCACTTCGTTAATTAGAAGTGTTGAAAACCTTTTTTCTCAAGAACTTCTCCATCTAACAAAATCTCTGACTGTCCTGCTATAACCTCTCCAACCTCAATTCCTAACTCCTCACTAGCCTGGCTTGGATCTACTGTGGCAATAAAAAAGTGATCCTCTCCACCATTTAAAATCCAGTCAAATACATCCTCACCTAACTCAGTTGCTAACTCCTGTAAATCTTTAAAATTTGCAGCACTCGTAAACTTTTTACTTATGAAGTTTATAGAAACCTTGGATTCTGTTGCGATATGGCCAGCATCAACTGTTAAACCATCACTTATGTCACACATGGCAGTTGCAACTTTAGTTAGCATCCTAGGAGTTTTTAATTTTGGATTCAGATGTGCCTCAACAACATATCTTGGTCGATCTAACGATCTTTCAAGTATTGCCATCCCTGCCGCTGATAATCCAGGAAGTGCTGAAAGATAGACCAAGTCACCGACCTTTGCACCGCTTCTTTTAATTGGATCAGCACTTAATTCTCCAAGTGCAGTAATGCTTAAACTCATCTTTTCTGACTTGCTTAAGTCCCCGCCAATCACAATAACGCTAAACTCATCAGCTACTGAGCGAATACCCTTTGCAAGCTCCGTTACTACATTAAGGTTATCTAATTCCGGAATTGCTGCTGCCACCAGTAGAAACTTAGGCTCAGCCCCCATAGCCAATACATCAGCCAAACTCGCAGTTGTTAACTTGGCACCGATTTGAAATGGTGTAGACCAATCCTGCCGAAAATGTACTCCTTCAACTGCCATATCAACTGTGGCAACTAATTTGTTATCAATGCCACTAATAACCGCAGCATCATCACCGATACCCACTTCAACCCTACCCGGAAATGCACTGCGAAATAGCTCACCCAGTTGCGCGATGATCGCCTCTTCTGATTCCATAAATGGCACTCCCCAATTAACTCGCTATAGGCTACCCTTTATTAACGACGCAGTTCATCGCTGAACCAAAGTCGATAATTGAAGGGCTATAAATGTCTGTACAGGCTTACATACTTATTCAAACGGAAGTTGGCAAAGCATCTAGTGTTGCTAAGGCAGTCTCAGCAATCTCTGGTGTGACTATCGCAGAGGGCGTAACCGGCCCATATGACGTAATTATGCGTGCTGAATCCTCATCTATGGAGGATTTAGGGAGAACGGTTTTGGCTAAGGTTCAAGGAGTCGCTGGAATTACTAGAACTTTGACCTGTCCAGTTACTACTTTTTAGTTTAATTTACGGGCTACTCAATCTTTTTAAAAGTAGCCCGTTGTAAAGTAGTTTAAAACCAGCGAATCATTCCTATGATTCCAGCACTAGCATAAAAGAACTGGAGGAAAAGTATTCCTCTATGTTTTCCTAAATACGCCCAGATTCCAATTAATCCTGAGGAAATAAGCAATAGCGTAAAGCCAATAAACTCTGCGCCTATATTTAGTGCAACTAAAAGTGAATAAATAATCGCAGTTACAACACCTAGCCATTCAAAGACTCTGGGTTTCAAAACTTTCGGGCTCATCATAATTAATCTCCAACTACCATTTCAAAAGCATTAGTGATTGATCTTAATTCATTAAATGAGGTGGGGAAAACTGCATGAGGATGACCAGCTGCTGCCCAAACTACCTCATACTCACTCAGCGCTTTATCGATGACCACTTTTGCAGGTAAAGTTATCCAACCCAATGGTGCAACACCACCGATTGAAAAACCAGATTTATCTTTAACAAAATCTGCATCAACTCGCTCAAGTTTTTCAATCCCAAGTTGACTTGCAACTAATTCAGTATTCACCCGATGACGGCCTGAAGTGATGACTAATAGAGGTTTTTCATCATTTATTTTAAAAATTATCGAAGAGGCTATTTGCCCAACCTCAATCCCTAGAGCTGATGCTGCCTCTGCTGCACTTCTGGCAGTTTCCATAAGAACTGTTATTTCAGTACTTAACCCGTATTCAGTTAACGCTTGTTTTACTCGTTTTACTGCGCTTTTTTCTAAAACTCCATCCATATTTACCTTGTAATTTTGATGGATCTACTTTGTGCTGTTTGAATTAACGTTGTTATCAACTGTTGATAGGAAATACCTAACTTTTCCATCAACTTTGGATATACCGAAGTAGGAGTAAATCCTGGCATGGTATTTATCTCATTAATAATGACCTCACCCTTATCTGAGTAAAAGAAATCAATTCGGGCCAATCCCTCACATCCAGCTGATTTGAATGCGGTAATTGCATCTTGCTGAACCTTCTCTTCAATACCGTTTGGTAAATCAGAAGGGAAAATTAGCTCCATGGAATCATCTAAGTATTTAGCTTGAAAATCATAGAATTCATACTTATCAGAAATTACTATTTGGCCAACTGGTGAAACTATTAATTTACCTTCGCTCTCAAGGACAGCACACTCTATTTCACGGCCAGATATAGCTTGCTCGATAATTACCTTTGAATCAAACTCAAGTGCTGCTTCAACTGCCGATTTAAGTTGTTCCGATTTCTTAACTTTAGTTGTTCCGCGGCTAGATCCACTCCGGGCGGGCTTAACAAATAATGGATAACTTAAATTTTCTGGCAAATTAGTTTGAGAGTTTGTAACCACAATACCTGGTGCAACTTTTAAACCTGCTGCACTAAAGATTGGTTTGGCATAAGATTTATCCATACTAACTGCACTCGCTAAGACACCAGATCCCACGTATCGAAGCTGAATTATTTCAAATAAGCCTTGAATAGTTCCATCCTCACCATATGGTCCATGAAGTATTGGAAATGCAATATCAATATCCAATTTTTTACCATCAACAACTAATCCATCGCTTGTAATAGTAACGGCAATGCCAGAATCAGGAATTTTTGGTAAGACTCCATTTTGAATCTTAAAAGTTGTGTTTTCAGGAAGATAGAGCCAGTTACCAGATTTAGTTATGCCGATTAGCTCAACATCGAACAAATCTCTATCGATCGCTGCCAGCACACCGCTAGCTGAAATACAGGAAATTTCATGTTCACTACTTTTGCCACCGCAAATAATTGCAACCTTGGTTTTACCCATCAAATCTCAGCCTTAATACTGACCTTCATTAATCTATCTAAAGCATCTTTTGGTGAAATACTCCCAGCAACAACATCAGAAACTGCTTCAATGATTGGTGCTTCCACACCTACTCGATGCGCTAACTCCAACATTGCCCCTGCTGAATAAACACCTTCAACAGTCTTTACTACTTGTTGTCTTGCTTTTGCGATTGAACCTGATTTACCTAGCACCTCACCGAAGCTGCGATTTCTAGAAAGTGGAGATTGTGCACTTGCAACTAAATCACCAATACCAGCCAGCCCTAAAAATGTGAGCGGGTTAGCACCATATGCCTCGCCAAGGCGAGCTACCTCGGATAATCCTCTGGTAATCATTAATCCTTGAGTATTTTCACCATACCCCATACCAACTGCAATACCAACTGCAAGTGCAATTACACTCTTTGCAGCACCTGCAAACTCACAACCTACTAAATCTGTTGAAGGATAGATTCTAAAATAGTTTGTCGTAAACAAATTAATTATTAGATCAATATTATCTTGATTCTCAGATGCAGCTACCGCACCCGCAGGTTGACGCATAATAATTTCATTAGCCAAGTTAGGACCAGTGATTAAACCGAGTTGAGACTTATCAATCCCAACTACCTCCTGCATAACCTCGGTCATTCTCAATTGTGTATCA
>CAYFKM010000003.1:29551-34155 GCA_964344025.1 uncultured Candidatus Nanopelagicus sp.
ATCAACCTCAATACCTTTTAATGTACTTATAACGGGCAAATTTGTTGGAAAAAATCCTTTCCAATCTACTAAATTCGCTCGCAGAGTTTGCGCTGGGATCGCAACTAAAATGACCTCTGCAAATTCCAAAACAGCTTTAATATCTGTAGTTGCCTTTAATTCGCGAGGCAGATCTATTCCTTTTAGAAAGCGGCGATTTGAGTGTCTACGATTAATCTCCCGAACAACTTTTTTGTTTCTACCCCAGATCAAAACATGCTGACCTGAATCGACCATCACCTGGCCTAAAGTCGTACCCCAAGCGCCAGAACCTAAAACTGCAACTTTTTTCATTTACTTTCCTTTTTGTAGTTTCCAGTTCTAGGTAGCTCGGACTTTTTAGGGTCAAAAATTTCTACTGGAGCCTTCTCATTCCGTAAACCCTCTAGCAACTTAGTAATTGCACTCATTACGTAAGCGGTTGCCTCTTCTAGCGCAATTGGATCCTCTTGTCTGCCATACCATTTTGAAAAATCTAATGGTTTGCCAGCAATAACCTTAACCTGACTTCTTGGGAACAACTTAATCTTTTTGCTATAAGCCGGCAAGATCTGTTGTGCACCCCACTGCGCGCAAGGAATCACTGGCGCTTTGGTTAAAATTGCAAGCCGGGCAATTCCAGTCTTTGCCTTCATTGGCCAGTAATTTTGATCTCTCGTCAAAGTACCCTCTGGATAAACGCCCAGTAAATGTCCAGAATTGATAAATGCAATAGCATGATTTAAAGATTTGGAGGCAACTGCTGTCTCTCGTTCCACTGGAATTTGTCCGGCACCTAATAAGACTCGTCCAACTACGGGCAATTTAAAAAGTGATGCCTTACCTAAATATCTTGGTGCTCTGCCATTGTTATACAAAAAATGAGTAAATATCAGAGGATCTATATATGAGATGTGATTACAAACAACTATTGCTCCGCCACTTTTTGGAAGATTTTCAGCTCCATGCCATTGGCGCTTTGCAATTAAATTAAGAATGGGGCGCAATATTAATGCTCCGAATTTAAACCAATTTGTAGCTCCCAGTGGTTTTCCTTCAGGTGGTGCATAGGAAATCTTCAATTCGGTAGACACCACTTAATTCTACGACTAATTGGTTAGTTGGCTATAAATGAGCGTAAAAAACGGGACCTCAAGGATGAGATCCCGTTTTTTATAAATGAATTGGCTTAACGACGACGCTTTGCTTTCTTTGTAGCTTTGCGTGCTGTCTTTTTTGCCTTTGAAACTTTCTTTGCTGCCTTTGCTGGAGCAGCCTTTGCAGGAGGTGTTGGTGCTGCACCAAGCTTGCGGGCACCAGAGATAACCTCTTTTAATCCTTTGGCTGGTAAGAAACGAACTTTCTTACTTGCCTTAATTTGAATCGTCTCTCCAGTAAATGGATTACGACCCTTGCGAGCTGGACGATCAACTTTCTTAAACTTACCAAAGTCATTGATCATTACATCTTCGCCCTTTGAAATATTGCGAACAATCGCATCAAAAACTACCTCAACAGCGCGAGCAGCCTCTTTCTTGCTGTCACCAAACTGTGGTGCAAGATAGGCGATGAACTGTGCCTTGTTCATTTAATCCCCTTATTTACGCGTAAACATTAAGCATTTGCTTAACTAAGGGTTAATCTATGGGGTGATAGGAAATACTTTGATTAATTAATTCGGTGTGTCGCATTCAAATTATTAAAGTAAATCAAGGTTTTTTACACTTTTCGCGTAACCCTAAATAATTACTTTAGAGTTTTAAATCAACGAATAGGAAGTGTTTTAGGCTTAAAAGTAGCTCTTTTTTCTTCAAAACTTGAAACTTGATCAATTTTTGTAAATGTTAAGCCAATATCATCTAAGCCCTCCATTAGCCGCCATCGAGTGTAATCATCAATTACAAAATCTAAACTTGTTGATCCGTAACTAACCTTTTTGGTTTGAAGATCGACCGTAATTGCAGTCTCTGGTTTAGATTCAATCTCCCGCCAAATTTTTTCGATTTCTTCTTGCGGCAAAATCACAGTTAATAATCCAGCCTTTTGTGAGTTTCCTCGAAAAATATCTGCAAACCGGCTTGATAGAACCACTTTGAAGCCATAATTTTGAAGTGCCCATACTGCGTGCTCTCGCGAGGATCCAGTTCCAAAATCTGGGCCAGCAACTAAGATGGAGGCAGATTTATACTGAGGTTGATTTAACTCAAATGCCGGATCATTTCGCCAGGCAGCAAACAGGCCATCCTCAAACCCACTTTTGGTGATCCGCTTTAAATACACCGCAGGGATAATTTGATCAGTATCAACATTGCTACGGCGAAGTGGAACAGCGCTTCCTGTATGTTTTATAAATTTTTCCATTATAGATCCGCCGGTGAAGCAAGTGTGCCCTTCAAAGCAGTTGCTGCTGCAACTAGTGGGCTTACTAAGTGAGTCCGACCGCCCTTACCTTGCCGGCCTTCAAAATTTCTATTGCTAGTAGATGCTGCTCGCTCTCCTGGTTTAAGTTGATCTGGGTTCATTCCAAGGCACATTGAACAACCTGCACTTCGCCACTCGGCACCGGCTTCAAGGAAGATTTTATCTAGCCCTTCAGATTCAGCTTGTAATCTCACCCGAGCCGAGCCAGGTACAACCAATAAACGAAGTGAGTTAGCGATTTTTTTACCTTTAATTATCTCTGCCGCCGATCTTAAATCTTCAATTCGGCCATTTGTACAGGAGCCTAGAAACACCGTATCAACCTTGATCGATTTAAGTGGCGTACCAGGTTTTAAATCCATGTACTCAAGGGCCCGTTGCGCAGCTCCCCGATCTTCAGCGTTTGAGATGTCGGCTGGATTTGGCACAGCTGCACTTAGAGGCAAACCTTGTCCAGGATTTGTACCCCAAGTAACAAATGGTGCCAGCTCATCTGCATTTAAATTTATTTCTTTATCAAATTTAGCATCATTGTCTGTTACAAGCGTCTTCCAATAAGCAAGAGCTAAATCCCAATCAGCCCCAGTTGGCGCATGTGGCTTATCTTTGACGTAATCAAAGGTAGTTTGATCGGGAGCAATCAAACCTGCGCGAGCCCCAGCTTCAATAGACATGTTACAAATAGTCATCCTAGCTTCCATTGATAGTGCTCTAATCGCACTTCCTCGATACTCAAGTATGTACCCCTGTCCACCACCGGTACCAATCTTGGCAATAACTGCCAAGATAATATCCTTACTGGTAACTCCAGGTTTTAAATTTCCTTCAACATTAATTGCCATAGTTTTTGGTCTTATAAGTGGCAAAGTTTGAGTTGCTAATACATGCTCAACCTCGCTAGTACCAATTCCAAATGCCAAGGCGCCAAATGCACCGTGAGTCGAGGTGTGCGAATCTCCGCAGACAATTGTCATTCCTGGCTGAGTTATACCTAATTGAGGACCAACAACATGCACAATTCCTTGCTCAACATCGCCGAGTGAGTGAATTCGAACCCCAAACTCTGAACAATTTTTTCTTAGGGTATCAACCTGCAATTTAGATACCGGGTCAGAGATAGGCTTATCAATATTTAAGGTGGGTACATTATGATCTTCTGTAGCGATAGTTAAATCTGGCCTTCGAACTTTTCTATTCGCAAGTCGTAAACCATCAAATGCTTGTGGACTAGTCACTTCATGAATTAAATGCAGATCAATGTAAAGTAAATCTGGTTCGCCAGCAGTAGAGCTAACAATGTGCTCTGCCCAAATCTTTTCCGCTAGCGTCTTACCCATTACAACTTTTCCCTTCATACCTAAACTGCATTTGCTTCTCACAGAGTGAGATGGCATTATCAGAGTATGGACAGAAAGAATAGCGGAGTTGGCGTATTAGATAAAGCCGTGAAAATACTGGCCGCATTAGAGGCAGGTCCACAATCACTAAGTGACTTAGTATCTACAACCGGAATTGCCCGCCCTACAGCTCACAGACTGGCAGTCGCCTTAGAACATCATCGGTTAGTAACTCGAGATTTTTCTGGAAGATTTATTTTAGGTGCCCGCTCTTCAGAGTTAGCCGCTGCTGCTGGTGAAGATAAATTACTGGCAATTGCTGTTCCATCTCTAACTGCGCTAAGAGATGCAACTGGTGAAAGTGCGCAACTGTATCGCAGACAGGGTGACCTAAGAATTTGTGTTGCAACAGCTGAACGGTTAACTGGATTAAGAGACTCCGTTCCAGTTGGAACATCACTAACAATGCAGGCTGGCTCAGCAGCACAAATCCTTCTTGCCTGGGAGGATCCAGAGAAACTTCATCGTGGCTTAGTAAATGCTAAATTCACTGCGGCAAATTTAGCTGCAGTTCGCAGAAGAGGTTGGGCGCAATCGGTAGGTGAGCGAGAGGCTGGAGTAGCATCTGTATCAGCACCGGTACGTGGACCAAATAATAAAGTTATTGCTGCCGTCAGTATTAGTGGACCCATGGAGAGGTTAAGTAGACAACCAGGTCGAATTCATGCTGCTGCAGTTGTTGCTACCGCTTCAAGATTAACTGAGCACTTAGCAAAAAATAAATAACAAGATAAATAATAACAACAGTAGCTCCGAGGGGATTCGAAC
>CAYFKM010000003.1:34165-34328 GCA_964344025.1 uncultured Candidatus Nanopelagicus sp.
GATTAACTGATTACTTACTTAAAAACAGCAAGTAGTTGATGTAGCTCCGAGGGGATTCGAACCCCCGTAGCTGGCTTGAGAAGCCAGAGTCCTAGGCCACTAGACGACGGAGCCGTGCAGTAAATCAATAAATCGCTGGGGTACCAGGACTCGAACCTAGACA
>CAYFKM010000004.1:0-32577 GCA_964344025.1 uncultured Candidatus Nanopelagicus sp.
AAACTAAAGTAGTCATTTTTTCCCTAACTATTTTTGTTATCTCAACTTTAACCGTTCCTGTTGCTCAAGCATCCCCAAGTAGTAAACCATTTAAATTAAATTGTAAGAGCACAAAAGCCAAAGGTCATGCGGTAAAAAATGTTACACCACCAGAAGTCAAAGGACCTTTTAAAAATAAAGTTATAAATTTATCCACTAATTGTGGTGAAATATCTATTGAAGCTTTTGGGGTTGATGCCCCAGTCACAGTAACAGCAATCACAGCTTTAGCAAAAGGTGGATTTTTTGATAAAACACTTTGCCATCGCCTAACAACTGAGGATATCTACGTCTTGCAATGTGGTGATCCAACGGCAACTGGTAGGGGTGGACCGAACTTCTTCTATAACGATGAGAATCTTCCACTAGCAACAGAAGGAAATTATCCTGCTGGAACTGTTGCAATGGCTAACTCTGGTGCGAACACGAATGGTAGCCAATTCTTTATCGTTTATGATGACACTTCATTACCACCAAATTATTCAATTTGGGGAAAAGTTATCGGAGGACTTGAGATAGTTAAAGCGATTGCAAAAGAAGGAGTGGTTGATGGTAAATCTGAAGGATTGCCAAAACGTAAAATTGCAATTGAAAAAGTTAAAATTCGTTAATCTGAATTTACAATTCTAAATACTTCAGCGACTGAACCATTTGGTAAATTATTGGCTTGAGCGTTTCTTTCTCCCCATTCTCGAACCATTTTCTCTAAATTTTCGTTATGGGCAGTTTGGCTAACATGACTATGCAAAGCCTTCATTTTCTTATCAAATGTGGTGCTGATGTCAACAAAATGATCGGGAGACGGAGATGACATAACCCAAACTTCTTTCACGCGCCATGGTTTTAATCCCTCTTTTTTTAACAAATCCTCAAAAGCAAATGGATTTCTCGAGTCTGGATATACCGCTTGAATTGCCGCCTCCCCAGCTGCCATATGATCTGGATGAGATGCAAATAATCTCTCCCAATTTCGTTCAGGAGATTGAATCACCATTCGATCTGGTTTAGTAATTCTTATTTGGCGAACAATATCTTTTCTGAGTTCAATTGTCGGTACAAGCCAACCATCTCGATAATTTAAAAAAGTAATATCAGTGACACCTACTGCTAAACCTGCTTGCCGTTGCTCATGCTGCCTAATTTTTGGCATCTCTTCGCGAGGAACATTTGGATCTTCGCCACCTTGATCACCATTTGTACAAATGCAGTAAGCAACATGGATACCTTTGGCACTCCACTGAGCGATAGTTCCAGCAGCTCCAAAGTCACAATCATCAGGATGTGCAGTAACTACTAATACGCGCTTGATCTCACTGTCATCTAATGGCTTCATTAGAGGTAAGGTTACCGCAGCAATTCTCTCTGTCTTACCCACCGATAGACTTAGCAATATGTCTGCATTAACAGGGGATTTGAACCCAAATCAGCAAGCGGCAGTGAAAAGTGAAGGTTGTCCTTTGCTGGTTGTAGCTGGTGCTGGCTCTGGAAAAACTAGAGTACTGACTAGAAGAATTGCTTATTTATTAGCAGAAAGAAATGTTGCACCATATGAAGTATTAGCTATTACTTTCACTAATAAAGCTGCTGGAGAAATGAAGGAACGAGTAGCCCATTTAGTTGGTCAACGAGCAAAGGTAATGTGGGTATCGACCTTTCACTCTGCATGTGTTCGAATATTAAGAAAAGAATCTGCACTACTTGGTTACACAAATTCATTCACAATCTATGATCAAAGTGATTCTCTTAGATTAATTACCCTAGTAATGAGGGATCTAAATTTTGATGAAAAGCGTTATGCACCAAGAGCAATCGCATCCTTGATCTCTCAGTCGAAAAACGAGTTAATAGGACCGGCTGATTATTTAAATCAAGCTAAAGATCATTTCCACGAAATAGTTGCACAGGTGTTTGAGGTATATCAAAAACGACTTTCGGCAGCCAATGCTATGGATTTTGATGATTTAATCTCTAAAACGGTTGAGGTTTTGCAAAGATTTCCTGAGGCTAAAGCCAAGTACCGTTCAAGATTTAGGCATATATTGGTCGATGAGTATCAGGATACAAATCATGCCCAGTATGTACTAATAAAAGAGTTGGTTGGATCTGAGCGAGAGGGTTTTCCCCCTGCTGAACTTTGTGTTGTTGGTGATGCCGATCAATCAATTTACGCGTTTAGGGGAGCAAATATAAGAAACATAATGCAATTTGAGGCAGATTATCCAAATGCTAAAACGATATTACTTGAGCAAAACTATCGATCAACTCAAAATATTTTGACGGCCGCAAATGCAGTAATTTCAAATAATGATGGTAGAAAAGAAAAAAATCTCTGGTCAGAGGCTGGAAGCGGCCCACTGATTACGGGGTATGTAGCCGAAAGCGAGCATGATGAGGCGGATTTTGTGGTTAGGCAGATCGCAAGATTACGTGATCTTGAAAAATCTAATCCCGGTGATACCGCAATTTTTTATCGGACTAATGCTCAATCTCGAGTATTTGAAGAGGTATTCATGAGGATTGGAATCCCTTACAAAGTTGTGGGGGGAGTCAGATTTTATGAGCGCAAGGAGATTAAAGATCTTTTAGCCTATTTAAGAGTTGTTGTTAACCCAGAGGATGAAATTTCCATGCGCCGAATTATAAATACTCCAAAGCGAGGCATTGGTGATCGGACCCTTGATCAGTTAGATCTTTACGCTAGGAATAATAATCTAACTTTTTGGCAGGCCCTATGTGAGGTAAATAAAAATCAAGAATTTGCAGCGAAGTCAGTTTCTACCCTAACTGATTTTGTTAAGTTTATTAAATCAATGCAAACACTAGTTGAAGCAAGGACTAGGCCATCAGTTATTACGCAAGCAGTATTAGAACAATCAGGATTATTGATTGAGTTGCAAGCTAGTAAAGATCCCCAAGATGATGTCAGAGTAGAGAATCTAGAGGAGTTAGTTGCTGTGGTAACTGAGTATGAAGAGAGTGAAGTTGATGCAGGTGAGGAGATTTCACTTACTGGATTTCTAGAAGATGTTTCCTTGGTAGCAGATGCTGATCAGATTCCTGATGGCGAAGATCATGGTGGCGTTGTAACCATGATGACATTACATACTGCGAAGGGATTGGAGTTTCCAACGGTATTTTTAACTGGAATGGAGGAGGGAATTTTTCCTCATTCTCGAACACTAGATGATCCAGAGGAGTTGCAAGAAGAGCGCAGACTTGCATATGTTGGATTAACCAGGGCTAGAGAAAATTTATTTATAACTAGGGCAGAGTATAGATCTGCATGGGGCTCACCAAACTATAACCCGGCATCGAGATTTATCAACGAAATTCCAGAAAATGTAATTGAATGGAATCAAGCTCAGGAAAAAACAAGTAATTCAAAGTCTGCATTAAAGCGAAATTTTGCTGCTCCAAAGCCGACTGGAAAAGTAAGTAACACCATGCAATTAAAAGTGGGAGAACGGGTATCACATGACACTTTTGGATTAGGAACGGTAATTGAGGTTAATGGTGAAGGAGACAGAGCGGAGGCCACCATTGATTTTGGCTCATTTGGGCCGAAGCGACTTTTATTGCGTTATGCCCCAGTTGAGAAATTATAAGTTTCTTAATTAGGTCATTACTATTACCACCTTGCAGTAGAAAATTGATCGGGGAAAATATTGGATCTTTTTGAGTACCAAGCACGAGATCTTTTTGAATCTCACCAAATCCCAGTTTTAGCGGGTGCTGTAGCTAGCACTCCAGAAGAAGCCGAAACCGCAGCAAAAAGAATCGGCGGAAAAGTCGTTGTAAAAGCACAGGTAAAAATCGGTGGGCGAGGAAAAGCCGGTGGCGTTAAATTGGCAGAAAATGCTTTAGATGCAAATGAAAAAGCAAGTGCAATTTTAGGTATGGATATTAAGGGTCATATTGTAAAAAAAGTAATGATTGCTCAAGCTGCTCCAATTGATTCTGAATACTACTTGGCTATTCTTCTAGATAGGGCAAATCGCAACTTCTTAGTTATGGCATCGGTTGCTGGCGGAATGGAGATTGAAGAGGTTGCCCACAAAACACCTGAGAAACTGGCAAGAGTTGGCATCGATCCCAATAACGGGATAGACAAAACAACAGCAATTAAGATTGCAAAAGCTGGGCAATTCCCAAGTGAAGTTATCGATCAAGTTGCTGAAGTACTGATAAAGCTTTGGGATGCGTTTGTAAAAGAGGATGCTACTTTGATGGAGATTAATCCACTGGTTAAAACCTCTGACGGAAAGATAATTGCCTTGGATGGAAAAGTAACCTTGGATGATAATTCAATTTTTAGACACCCAGAGCATGAAAAATTAAGTGATCAAACTTCTACAAATCCATTGGAATTACTAGCAAAAGAAAAGGATTTAAATTATGTAAAACTTGATGGTCAAGTAGGGATTATCGGAAATGGTGCCGGATTAGTAATGAGCACCTTGGATGTTGTTGCCTATGCTGGTGAAAAATATGGAGTCAGACCTGCAAATTTTCTTGATATTGGTGGTGGCGCATCTGCTGAAGTTATGGCCAATGGCTTATCCATAATATTAGGTGACACCGATGTAAAAAGCGTATTTGTTAATGTTTTTGGTGGCATTACTGCATGTGATGCAGTTGCAAATGGCATTGTTCAAGCACTGCAAATATTGGGCGAAAAAGCCACTAAACCGATCGTAGTTCGCTTAGATGGAAACAATGTTGAACTAGGAAGAAAAATTTTAAATGATGCAAATCATCCATTAGTGCAGCAACTTGAAACCATGGATGGTGCTGCAGCTAAAGTGGCAGAATTGGCGGCAAAATAGTGGCAATTTTTGTAAATGAAAATACTAAGGTAATTGTTCAAGGTATGACTGGTTCAGAGGGAACCAAGCACACCAAGCGAATGCTAAAAGCGGGTACAAAAATTGTAGGCGGAGTGACTCCTGGTAAGGGTGGACAAACTTCTGACATGGATGGAGTTTTGATACCAATTTTTAATTCGGTTAAAGAGGCAATGAATGCAACCGGAGCAAATGCATCAGTAGTTTTTGTTCCACCAAAGTTTGCTAAGACTGCTGTATTGGATGCAATTGAAGCCAAAATGCCTCTAGTTGTAGTTATTACTGAAGGTATACCTGTTCATGATGTTGCAGCTTTTTATGCTCAGGCGGTTACCTCGGGTAGAACTCAAATATTAGGGCCCAACTGTCCTGGCATCATAAGCCCCGGAAAAACGAATCTAGGAATTATTCCATCTGATATAACAGGTTCAGGAAAGATTGGTTTAGTTTCAAAATCAGGCACACTTACATACCAAATGATGTATGAGTTAAGAGATTTTGGTTTTACAACTGCAGTTGGGATTGGCGGCGATCCAATAATTGGTACAACACATATAGATTGCCTTCGTGCGTTTCAAGATGATCCTGAAACCAAGGCGATAGTAATGATTGGCGAGATTGGTGGAGATGCGGAGGAAAGAGCGGCGCAATTTATTAAGGAGTATGTAACTAAGCCTGTTGTTGGTTATGTAGCTGGATTTACCGCTCCCGAAGGAAAAACAATGGGCCATGCTGGTGCCATAGTCTCCGGATCATCAGGAACAGCAGCAGCGAAAAAAGAAGCATTAGAGGCTGTCGGTGTTGCGGTTGGTAAAACACCAAGTGAAACCGCTAACTTGATGCGCAAGATTTTGAATGGATAAATCGCAGATAGGAAAATAATGGTTGCGCGTCGACTTTATGTAACGATGCAACAAGTAATTAGATCAGTACTAATTATTCTATTTCCGTTAGCTTTTATAACCTTATTTGCTTGGGCTACTGCAGGTAGTACTTATGGCACTACTTCAGACCCAATGAGGGCTGCGGTATGGCTCTGGCTGGGTGCTCACTTAACTCCATTTAATATTGTAAGTAACCAAATAGATGGCTACCTTTCATATTTACCTATTGGGGCAGCATTATTTCCTGTCCTTGCTATTAGAAATGGATTCGGGCGAGTGGCTCGGATCCTTGAAAATAAGAAAATTAGCAGGACATATTTTATTCTGATCTATTTTACGTTCTATATATTTTTAGCACTTATATCTAGTAATGCTCAAGTACAAATTGATTGGTTTAGGGCAGTACCAACAGTCCTAATATTACTTTTTGTTGCAACCGCACGGAGTAAGATAACCAATCTGATTAATTTACAGTGGAGTATCTTTATTTTATTTCTTGGAATCAGCGGGATTATTTTTACTCTCGCTTTAATCCTAAATTTTTCTACCGCTAAAAATCTTACAATTATAATCCAACCTGGAATTCTGGGTGGAATTTTATTAATGATTTTACAAGTGCTTTATTTGCCTAATTTATTTTTTGCAACCTTTAGTTATTTAGTTGGGTCTGGCTTTTCGCTTGGTCAGAATACTTATGTTTCACCAATAATTTTTGAGTTACGGGAAATTCCTGCGATTCCAGCATTAGCAGCCTTACCAACTGGCAAATTGCCATGGTTGATAATATTCACAATCGTCATCTCACTTTATGGCTGGATCAATTTTAGGTTGATAGGTAAATTGAAATTAGATCCAAAAAGTGTCTGGCAGTTGAAAATTCGATTTATTTTTATTTCAGTTGCCTTTGTTGCCTTAGTATCATTTTTTAGCTCCGGATCACTTATTTCTGAAAATATGTCACCTGTTGGGGTGAATCCAATATTAATTTCAAGTGTTGTCGCAGCACACTTAATTTTAGTGCTGCTATTTATGTATTTTTATACACTTATATTTAGGAAAAAAGTAAGTCAGGGGTAGGCTTAAGTTATGAGTGCAATCATTATCGATGGGAAAAAGTCAGCTTCAAGACTAAAAACCCAGATTGCTAATGAATTAAAAAACACGGGAAAACTGTTGGGACTAGGGACAATTTTGGTGGGAGATGACCCAGGTTCTGTCGCCTACGTAGAAGGAAAGCATCGAGATTGTGCGGAGGTTGGAATTGATTCAATTAAAATTAATTTATCATCAACTGCATCTCAAAGTGAAATAATTCAAGCTGTAAATAGTTTGAATCAAAATAAGAAATGCACCGGTTTTATCGTCCAATTACCTTTACCAAAATCAGTTAATGTACAAGAAGTACTAGAGAAAATAGATCCAAAGAAGGATGCGGATGGTTTACATCCAACTAATTTAGGAAATATGGTTTTAGGTAAAAATCCAGTAATACCCTGTACTCCAAGTGCCATACTTGCACTTCTTAGAGAGTACAAAGTAAATTTAGATGGAGCAAAAGTTTTAATTATTGGTAGGGGAACAACAGTTGGTCGGCCTTTATCAATTCTGCTATCACAAAAAGCGGTGAATGCTACAGTTACATTAGCTCATACAGGAACTAAAGATTTATTGAAACTAATTTCTAGCGCTGAAATAGTTATTGCCGCATTTGGAAGTGCTCATTTTTTAAAGCCAGAAATGGTAAAGACTGGCGCGATAGTAATTGATGTTGGGATTACTAGAACTGAAAATGGTTTGGTTGGTGATGTAGATCCAAAGGTTATGGAAGTAGCTTCACTCTTTTCACCAATGCCAGGAGGAGTTGGTCCTATGACCCGTGCCATGCTTTTGCAAAATTTGGTTGAATTGTCAAAGTAATGAAAGATAGTTTTACATTGGACCAAATTAGAAGGTTCTCACTTTTAGTTGTAATAGTGGGGCTAATAATCGGTATGACGGGTGCAGTTAGAACGGGTTCAATTATCTTGTCTTTAGGGGCAAGTGCCTTTGTACTAGCAAGATACACTCAGCAAAAAGTTAAGCGAAATATTGAACTTTTGCTACCAATTTTGATTTGTATCCTGCTTTTTGTCTTGGCGCTTTCTTTACCTAACGCGAAGTAATTACTGGATTTAGTAGTAATGGCATTCATCAGTAATATTGGGTCATACTTGAGGGGATTAAATGAGTCGTTCTGGAAAAGTCACTGTTGTCGGAGCTGGATTCTATGGATCAACTACTGCGCTAAGGCTTGCAGAGTATGATGTTTTTGAAACTGTTGTACTAACCGATATTGTTGAAGGAAAACCTGAGGGATTAGCTTTAGATATTAATCAATCAAGGTCTATTGAAAAGTTTGAAAGCAAAGTTATTGGTGCAACAACCACAAGTGATGGCGCTGGTTATGAAAAAACTGCCAACTCTGATGTAGTGGTAATTACCGCAGGATTGCCCCGTAAACCAGGTATGAGTCGAATGGACCTAATCGGCGTTAATGCTGGCATAGTTCGAGGGGTTGCGGAAAATATTGCAAAGCACTCACCTAATGCTGTCATTATCGTGGTTTCAAACCCATTAGATGAAATGACAGCGCTTGCACAAATAGCTACTAAGTTTCCTTATAACCGAGTAATGGGTCAAGCTGGAATGCTTGATACCGCAAGATTTACAAATTTTGTAGCCGAAAAATGCAAAGTTGAAGTATCAGCAGTTAAAACTTTAACTTTAGGGTCACATGGTGAGACCATGGTTCCCGTGCCAAGTCAATGCACTGTTAATGGAAAATCTTTGTCAGAGGTGTTATCAGAGCAGGAAATTTCCGAGTTAGTTGATAAGACTCGAAATGGTGGGGCAGAGATTGTTGCACTGCTTAAGACTGGATCTGCTTATTACGCACCATCTGCTGCGGCAGCAAGAATGGCTAGAGCGGTAATTACCAACTCAAATGAGATTATGCCGGTGTGTGCTTGGGTAAATGGTGAATATGGAATTACTGGCGTTTATCTTGGAGTTGAAGCTCAAATTGGTAAGAATGGTGTTACTAAAGTTATTGAGACTAAATTAACAGCTGATGAGCTTTCATCATTAAAAGTTGCTGCAGAAGCGGTTAGAGGCAAACAAGCTGATGTTAAAGATCTATAGGAGCGGAGCAAAAAGTGAACAAGATTAAGGTTGAGGGTACTGTCGTTGAGTTAGATGGCGATGAAATGACCAGAATTATTTGGCAATTTATTAAAGATTCATTGATACTTCCCTATCTTGATGTGAATCTTGAGTACTACGACCTAGGAATTGAATATCGAGATAAAACCGATGATCAGGTCACAATAGATTCTGCTCATGCGATTCAAAAGCATGGTGTTGGCGTAAAGTGCGCGACTATCACACCTGATGAGGCTCGGGTTGAAGAGTTTAAGTTGAAGAAAATGTGGAAGTCACCAAATGGGACAATTCGAAATATTTTAGGCGGAGTAATATTTCGTGAACCAATCATCATAAAAAATGTACCCCGTTTAATTCCACATTGGACTAAGCCGATAGTTATTGGTCGTCATGCATTTGGGGATCAGTATCGCGCTACAGATTTTAAAGTTCCAGGTCCTGGTAAATTAACAGTGACTTTTACTCCAGTTGATGGCTCAAAGCCTATGGAATTCAATGTCTTCGATTTTCCATCCTCAGGTGTGGCCATGGCTATGTATAACCTGGATGATTCAATTAGAGATTTTGCAAGGGCATCATTTAATTATGGATTAGTAAGAAAGTATCCAGTATTTCTTTCAACTAAAAATACAATTCTTAAGGCGTATGATGGTCGATTTAAAGATATTTTTGCTGAGGTTTTTGAAAATGAGTTTAAATCTGAATTTGATAAAAATAATTTAGAGTATGACCATAGATTAATTGATGACATGGTCGCAACCTCACTTCGTTGGGAGGGTGGATATATCTGGGCCTGTAAAAATTATGATGGTGATGTTCAATCTGACACCGTCGCACAGGGTTATGGTTCTTTAGGATTGATGACCTCAGTATTAATGACACCGGATGGTAAGACTGTTGAAGCTGAGGCGGCTCATGGCACTGTTACTCGACATTACCGAGATCATCAAGCGGGTAAAGCAACATCAACAAATCCAATCGCATCTATATTTGCCTGGACTCAAGGATTGGCTCATCGTGCAAAGTTAGATAACACACCAAAAGTTGCAGAATTTTCAAAGACTTTAGAAAAGGTTTGTATTCAAACCGTTGAAAGTGGCAAGATGACTAAAGATTTAGCTCTTTTAATTAGTAAAGATGCGCCATGGTTAAATACCCAAGAATTTTTAGCCGCTATAGATGAAAATCTAAAAAAAGTAATGGCCTAAAACGTAAAGAACCCCACTCTATTTGAGTGAGGTTCTTTTTATTTGACTTTAGTTTATTCTCTTTCCACTAGCTGCATCAAATAAGTGAATCGCATCTGGATTAGCTCCAACTGTTACTGTTTGACCAACCTTTGGTGGAGTCTTTGGATCCCATCGAATAATTACTTGACCTAATTCCTCACTAGTATTTGCAAACTTTAATGACTTATCTACAGGCTTTCCGTAAACAAATGCATCAGCACCTAATTCCTCGACAACTTCAACTGCAACCTCAAAGCCAGTTGAGGCTGGAACGAAGCCCTCTGGCCTAATTCCAACTGTGACTGAGGATGCAGAGGTAGTTGTTGCGATTGCTAAATTTCCTAACATTGCTTTACCGCTAGCGACAGAAGCTGTAAGAAGATTCATTGCGGGTGAGCCGATAAAACCAGCAACGAAAACATTTTGTGGTTTATCGTAAAGATTTCGCGGCGTATCAACCTGTTGTAGTAGACCATCTTTTAGCACCGCTACACGATCGCCCATAGTCATAGCCTCTACTTGATCATGAGTTACATAAACGGTTGTAATACCTAATCTGCGTTGCAGCGCTGCGATTTGGGTGCGAGTTGCAACTCTAAGTTTGGCATCTAAGTTAGATAATGGTTCATCCATTAAGAAAACTTGTGGTTCGCGCACAATGGCTCGTCCCATTGCTACTCGCTGACGTTGTCCACCAGAAAGAGCTTTTGGTTTACGATCTAAGTAATCCTCTAGATCTAATAATTTTGCCGCTTCTCTAACTCTGCGATCCCGTTCCTCTTTGGCAACTCCTGCAATCTTTAGAGCAAATCCCATATTTTCAGCGACTGACATATGTGGGTATAGCGCATATGATTGAAATACCATTGCGATGTCGCGATCTTTTGGTGCAACATTTGTTACATCTTTATCACCGATATGTATTGTTCCGGTATCAATCTCCTCGAGCCCAGCTAACATGCGAAGTGAGGTGGACTTACCACAACCAGATGGGCCGACTAATACTAAGAATTCGCCATCATTAACAGTAAGGTCTAATTTATCTACCGCTGGTTTTGTGGTTCCTGGATATATTCGAGATGCTTGTGAAAATACTACTGATGCCATGATTTATTACTCCCTCTTCCGGGTAGGTACGTACCCGACGATCCGTTGGATGAAGGTCTCACGTTTGTGAGAGTTGGCAAAGGCTACGACATAATGGCGGTAAAGGGGAAGTTGGGCGTGAAAAGTACCTCACTTAACGCCCTAACTGCCAGCAGAGTTATCATTAAGTAATGGCTCAAGGGGCAATTCAAAGCATCGCAATCGTTTTAGGCCTAATTGCCGTGGGTGGAATCTTCGTCGCAGCTGAGATTGCCCTGATATCGCTTAGAGAATCCCAGGTTAAGCAGATTGCCAATAAAGGCAAACGGGGCGCAAGAGTCTTTAAATTAACCAAGAATCCAAATAGATTTTTAGCAGCCGTACAGGTTGGAATAACTTTCTGTGGATTTTTATCGGCAGCGCTGGGTGCTGAGCAACTTGGCCAGTATGTAATTCCAGAGCTAGAAAGTATTGGCATCTCTACTCAAAGCAGTGAAATTCTCTCTATCGTAGGTATTACCTTAGTAATTGCATATATATCACTGGTATTAGGCGAACTAGTTCCAAAGCGCCTGGCTTTGTATAAGAGCGAGTCAATAGCGCTGGCAACCTCCGCCATAATTGATGTGGTAGCCACTGTCTTTAGGCCAATTATTTGGTTACTTTCACACTCTACCGATTTAATAGTAAAAATTTTTGGTATTACCTCAAAGACTGAGCGAAATCAGATCTCAGAGGTTGAGTTAATGGATTTAGTAAGTGGTCATGCTGACTTAACTCAAGAAGAGAGAGAAATTGTCGAAGAAGTATTCAATGCAAGTGATCGATTAATTCATGAAATTATGGTTCCAAGAACTGAGGTTGATTTCTTGGATGCCTCTTTGCCCATTTCTCAGGCTAGGAAAATTGCGGTCGAGTTAGCTCATTCTCGTTATCCAGTGGTTCGTGGTAGTAGTGATGAAGTAATTGGTTTTCTACATGTTCGCGATTTGCTGAACCCAAAACTAGATGATGCTCAAATAACAATTATGGAATTGATTAGAAACATTTTATTTTTACCTGGTACTAAAGGAGTCCTGCCAGCTTTGACTGAGATGCAAACTAAGCGACAACACATTGCCATAGTCTTAGATGAGTATGGTGGTACCGATGGAATTGTGACTTTAGAAGATTTAGTGGAATGTCTCATAGGCGAAATTCATGACGAATACGATCCCCAAGAATCAGACAAAACTTTTGAAAAGCGTACTGGCGATATCGAGCTAGATGGTTTAATTTCACTAGAGGAGTTACATGAGATTTCTGGAATATCTCTACCAGAGGGTCCATATGAAACTTTAAGCGGTTTTGCTATGCACTATCTGGGGCGAATTGCGCAGGTAAATGATGTCATAAGAATTAATGGTGCACGCTTTACAATTATCAGTATGAATGGCAAACGCGTTGGCCAATTACTCCTTGCTAGAGATGATACTTAATGAGTAAAAAGCGAGTCCTATCTGGTATCCAACCTACCCATGACTCATTTCATTTAGGTAATTACTTAGGAGCTCTTAAGCAGTGGGTTGAACTTCAAACTGATAATGATGCCTATTACTGCGTGGTTGATCTACATGCCTTAACGGTTGAAACCGATCCAAAGCTTTTACATCAAAGAACTTTATTATCAGCAGCACAGTTAATTGCAATTGGTATTGATCCAAATAAATCAACTCTCTTTGTTCAATCTCATGTCCCAGCACACAACCAAATGGCTTGGGTCTTTGAGTGCTTAACTGGCTTTGGCGAAGCCAGTCGCATGACTCAATTTAAAGATAAATCTCAAAAGGGTGGTGCCGAAAGAACTAATGTTGGATTATTTACTTACCCAATATTGCAAGCAGCTGATATTCTGCTTTATCAACCCGATTTCGTTCCCGTAGGAGAAGATCAGCGGCAACATGTAGAACTGACACGGGACATTGCCGAACGATTTAATAAAAGATTTGGCAAGGTATTTAATATTCCCCAAGCTCAAATAATAAAATCACTTGCAAAAATTAATGATCTTCAAGATCCAACATCAAAGATGAGTAAATCAGCCTCGAGCATGGCAGGAGTTGTCGAGCTTCTAGATGCACCGGATATAACCTTGAAAAAATTTAAGTCATCTGTAACAGATGATGGTAAAGAAATTAAATTTGATGAAAAATTAAAGCCTGGAATCTCAAACTTACTAACAATTCATTCAGCTTTATCTGGTAGGTCAATTCAAATGATTGAAAATGAATTTGTTGGAAAGGGTTATGGAGATTTTAAATCAGCAGTTGCAGAGGTCGTAATTGCTAATTTAGAGCCAATTGCCAAGCGCACCCAAGAACTCATGTCCGATCAAGCAGAATTAATTAAGATTTTAGAAGTTGGTGCCCAACGTGCTAACCAAGTCGCATCTGAAACTCTAAAGTTGGCATATTCGGCAATTGGCTTGATTTAGCACCTACTTCGAATAGCATTTTGTTTAAACTCTTAACTCTTAATTTAGAGTTTAAGTGATTCTAAACAAATCGTAATGAATAGCCTAGGGCGTTGACCTTGGCGAAATGAGACCTAACGATAGGGTCTGCCTACAACCAACCCCCAGTCTTTTTGGGAACTAGTCCTTGGGAGGGATTTTGAAAAAATCACTTAAATTCGTAGTCGCTGTAGCAGCGACTTCACTTGTGGCATCTGTTGCTGTAACCCCGGCAGCGCATGGTGCAACTAAGCAAAAAGTTTGTGTCGCACTCGACACTGCTGGTATCAATGACAAGTCATTTAACCAAAGCTCTTATGAAGGTGCCAAGATGGCACTAAAGCAGGGATTTGCTTCATCAATTGAGTATGCACCTGCGAATTCAAATGCTGATTACGCACCAAATATTAAAAAGTTCATAGAAAAGAAATGTACTTTAATCATTGGAGTTGGATTCTTGCTAGGTGATGCTATTGCTGCTGCAGCTAAAGCAAACCCAAATGTTAAGTTTGGATTTGTTGATGGTTGGGGCTTGGGTAATAACGTTAAGGCAATTACCTATAAGACAGATGAGAACTCATTTATTGTTGGATACATGGCAGCAGCCTTGAGTAAGACAGGTAAGGTCGGAACCTACGGCGGATTACCAATTCCAACAGTGACAATATTCATGGAAGGTTACGCAAATGGCGTTGCTCACTACAATCTAATCAAGAACAAGAATGTTCAAGTTTTAGGTTGGAATACTGATACTAAGTCCGGAACTTTCCTTGGTGGCTTTAATGACACCACAAAAGCACTTCAGACATCAATTTCATTAGAGCAACAGGGAGCAGACTTTATTTTCCCGGTTGCAGGTGGAATGCAAGCAACAACCGCTGCAAATAGCCAAAAGAGTAAGAAATCAAATGTTATTTGGGTAGATGCAAAGGTTATGAATACTGGAGCTCAATTTGCAGATGTAACTCCAGTATCAGTTGTTAAGGGATTAGCAGAGGGTGTATTAGCAACCGTTAAAGAAGCTCACGATGGTAAATTCACCAGCCAACCGTATGTTGGAACCATGGCAAACAAGGGTGTTTCCATCGCGCTTACTCCCGCTTGGAACAAAAAGATTCCAGCAACACTAAAGGCTGAAATTAATCAGCTTTCAAAGGATATTGCAGCTGGAAAGATTCTTGCTCTAGATCCAATCGAGTAACAAGTTAGTAAATTACTGGGTAGGTTAGAAATTAACCTACCCAGTTTTTAATTTGAAAAGTTAGAGGAAAAATGTCAATTGAATTAAGGGGAATAACTAAAAGATTTGGTGCCTTAATGGCTAATGACTCAATTGACTTAAAAGTAGCTCGTGGTGAGATCCATGCAATTCTTGGCGAAAATGGTGCTGGGAAATCTACCTTAATGAATATTGTTTATGGCCTAGTCAAAGCCGATTCTGGAACGATACTTGTTGAAGATAAAGAAGTAATAATTAATGAACCAGCAGATGCTCTTAAGTATGGAATTGGTATGGTGCATCAACATTTTATGCTGATTCCAGTCTTTACGGTCGCAGAAAATATTGCGCTAGGACGGGAAAAGTCCAAAGGAGGATTTTTATCTCTAGATGAAGTAAAGAAGAGAATTAAATCATTAGCTGATGAATTTAAGTTTGATATTGATCCAGATGCGTTAATAGAAGATTTACCAGTCGGCGTACAGCAAAGAGTGGAAATCATTAAAGCACTAATTTATGATGCAAAAGTATTGATTTTAGATGAGCCTACCGCTGTGCTGACTCCACAAGAGACCGATGAATTATTAAGTATTATGCGGACTTTAAAAAGTAAAGGAACATCTATAATATTTATTACTCATAAACTAAGAGAAGTTCAAGAAGTCGCAGATAAAATTACAATTATAAGACTAGGAAAAGTCGTTAATACTGTTGCATCAAATACCTCCCAAGAGGAATTAGCAAGTATGATGGTTGGTAGACAAGTTGATTTAGTTCCCGAAAAAATTGCGTTTAAGCCAGGCAAAATAATCCTAGATATTGATAAATTGAGTGTTTCTGATGCATTTGGCAGAAAAATTATCAATTCACTCTCATTACAGGTTAGAGCTGGTGAAATTCTTGCTATTGCAGGTGTTCAAGGTAATGGTCAATCAGAATTAGCAAGAGCCATCGTGAATTTAGAGGAACATGTCTTAGGATCAATTAAGTTGGATGGTCAAGAGATTCTAGGCAGTACCGTAAAAGATTCATTACGGTCGGGCATTGCTTACATTCCAGAGTCTCGAGAGTTAGATGGATTGATCAGTAGTTTTAGTATTATCGAAAATCTAATACTTGACGTCCATGATTTATCTCCAGTTGCCAATAAAGCTCGCTTAGATTCAACTTATATTAAAAATAATGCCACTAAATTAGTAAATGAGTTTGATATCCGAACTCAAAGTATTTCAGATACGGCATCCTCGCTGTCAGGTGGAAATAAACAAAAAGTTGTATTAGCTAGGGAGCTTTCCAGGGAGGTAAAACTTGTAGTGGCTTCGCAGCCTACGAGAGGTTTAGATGTTGGTTCTATTGAGTTTGTGTATGAAAAGTTACTCGCTGAGCGAAGTGCAAATCGAGCAATACTTTTGATCAGCAGCGAACTAGATGAAGTTCTTGAGTTGGCAGATCGCATAGTTGTCATGTACAAGGGCGATATTGTTGGTGAAGTAGGTCCAGAGGTTTCTAGAGAAAAATTAGGCCTAATGATGGCTGGTATTAAATAATGAAACAGTTTTTTATAAAACTTCAAAGAATTACACTACTGCCAACATTATCGTTCATATTCGCTTTCTTCATTGGCGGCATAATTATTGTAGTTTCAGATCCTATTATTATGGGACAGCTTAATTCTCCAGGTAAATTTTTAACTGCAGCTGGTGCAAGAATTGGAAATTCATACTTAGCAATTTTTCAGGGTTCTGTTTATGATGTTAACTTAGCAAGAGAATCTGGAGTAATTCGAGGTCTCTATCCATTATCAGAAACAATTGTTACCTCTATTCCATTAATTTTTGCTGGTTTGGCCGTAGCCTTAGCATTTAGAGCAGGATTGTTTAATATCGGAGCTCAAGGTCAATTTATATTTGGAGCGATAGGCGCTTCCTATGTTGGATTTAATTTTAATTTTCCACCAATAATCCATGTTCCACTTGTATTACTTGCCGGAATATTTTTTGGAGGAATTTTTGGAGGAATTGTTGGACTTCTGAAGGCCAAAACTGGAGCTCATGAAGTAATTGTGACAATTATGCTTAATTACGTAGCGGCATTATTTATACTATGGCTTCTTAAAACTTCAGTATTTTTGCGGCCTCAAAGATTTGACCCAATTGCTCCAGATGTTAATCCAAGTGCACGACTGCCAAAGTTGTTTGGCGCCGATTTACGCATTCATTTGGGAATATTTATCGCACTTTTTATTACTTATTTAGTTTGGTGGTTACTTAACAGAAGCACACTTGGATTTAAATTTCGAGCAGTTGGCGCTAATGCTAGTGCGGCTAGAACTGCAGGAATTTCTGTGCCAGTAGTTACAACTCTAACAATGTTTATTTGCGGTGGTCTGGCCGGACTTGGTGGTGCCATACATTTAATTGGAACTGAGTACGCACTCACTGCCGGTGTGGCTGGAAGTATTGGTTTTGATGCCATTACCGTCGCACTGTTAGGACAAGCAACTCCGATCGGAACATTATTTGGTGCACTTCTATTTGGAGCCTTACAAACAGGTGGTAGGACTTTACTTTCAAATACTGGTACCTCAGCTGAAATAATTCAAGTAATTCAAGCCCTGATAGTTTTATTTATTGCAGCTCCTGCCCTTTTAAAAATGTTGTTTAGACTTAAGAAAAATATTGAAACAAAATCTATGGCAGCAAAAGGTTGGAACGGCTAATGGCACAGTTGAATGCGCTACAAAAGCGAAGAAAAAATGGCATCGTATCTATGGTGATATTATTGTTTATATTTGTTTATATTTTTTATATCTCATCATCTAGAGTTGAACCAGTTGTCTACGGCTTTTTCTTAGGTGATGAGTGGAAACTGATTAGTGAGTGGAAAATTGGTTCTAAAAGCGGAGTTTTAATTTTTCTTTTAATTGCATTTATTGGTCTAGTACTCTCTTTAATGCAATTCAAAACAAATAGGAAGATCACTCTAGGAAGTGTAATTTTTGGTTTTGGATCAATAATGGCATTTTTAACCTGGGCAGCTTCTGGGAAATTCATACCACTGACAGGGTTACTCCAGGCAGCAGTCTTACTAGCAGTCCCACTTATCTTTGGTTCAATGGCTGGGCTTTTATGTGAAAAATCTGGGGTGATAAATATTGCAATCGAAGGCCAATTACTTTTTGCAGCATTTATTTCCGCAATCGTGGCTAGCCTTTCTCAAAACTTAATTTGGGGATTGGTTTCTGCTCCTATCGCAGGTGCATTAGTTTCTTGGATTTTGGCTTACTTCTCAATCAGATTCCAGGTGGATCAGGTGATATTAGGATTTGTTATAAATGTATTAGTTCTTGGCTTAACAAACTTTTTTTATACCGTGCTTCTAGTGCCCTATGAGAGTACTTGGAACGCTGCTAGGAGCTTTTCAGCAATTCCAATTCCAATTCTTTCTAAAATTCCAATAGTGGGTCCAATTTTATTTAATCAGACAATTATTGTTTATTTAATGTATGTAATTGTTACGGTGATTCAAATTGCCCTATTTAAATCAAGATGGGGATTACGCACTCGTGCAGTTGGTGAACTTCCAATTGCAGCTGATAGCGTAGGGATAGATGTAAATAAATTACGATTTAGAAATGTCATTATTGCTGGGGCAGTTGCTGGAATAGGTGGAGCTGTTTTCACGATTGGTGCGGTTGGTGTTTTCTCTCAATCCATGACGGCAGGAGCCGGATTTATTGCACTTGCGTGTTTAATATTTGGAAAATGGAGTCCTAAAGGAGCATTGATTGCAGCCTTATTCTTTGGGTTTACCAATAGTTTGCAAAGTAATTTATCAATTGCTGGGGTGCCAATTCCTTCCGAATTCATGTTGATGATCCCTTATATTGCAACCATAATCGCAGTTTCAGGACTTATAGGGCGGGTTCGTGCTCCGGCTGCTGATGGAATCCCATATCTTCGCGGTACAAAATAATCAACATTCATAGGACAATTAAGCCGTGAATATTGATTGGGAAAAACTTCATCAGGCTGCCAAAGATGTAATGAAAAATGCCTATGCCCCATATTCAAATTTTAAAGTTGGTGTTGCTGCCTTAGTTAATGATGGTCGCATAGTTGTTGGATGTAATAGCGAGAATGCCAGTTATGGTGTTGGACTTTGTGCTGAGTGTGGATTAATTTCTAACCTAACTGCAACAGGGGGTGGAAAATTAATAGCAACTGTTTGTGTGGATGGTAATGGTAATTTCTTATCGCCGTGCGGAAGGTGTAGACAACTTCTATTTGAGCACGGGGGTAACGAAATGCTATTTATGACGCCAGAAGGCCCAAAACCGTTTTCATACTTACTCCCTTGGGCTTTTGGTCCTGAGGATCTGAAGTAAATGAGTAATAAATTTACAGCGGTTGAAATAATTTCTGCAAAAAGAGATAAACAGGAATTAAGTGATGAACAAATTGATTGGACTATTGATTCCTATACCAAGGGGATAATTGCTGATGAGCAAATGTCAGCCTTATTAATGGCAATTTTATTAAATGGCATGAATAATCGAGAAACTTTTAGATGGACTGATGCCATGATTGCAAGTGGGGAAAAAATGAATTGGTCAATGTTAGATCGACCAACAGTTGATAAGCATTCAACGGGTGGAGTTGGCGATAAAATAACTCTTCCTCTTGCTCCATTAGTTTCTGCTTGTGGCGGTGCAGTTCCGCAATTGTCAGGTCGAGGATTAGGTCATACTGGTGGAACATTAGATAAGTTAGAGTCGATCACTGGCTGGAATGCCAATATTACGAATGAACAAATGCTTAAGGTAATAAAAGAATGTGGAGCTGTTATTTGCGCTGCTGGAAGTGGTTTAGCTCCAGCAGATAAAAAACTTTATGCACTTCGCGATGTCACAGGTACAGTTGAATCAATTCCACTAATTGCATCGTCTATTATGAGTAAGAAAATTGCGGAGGGTACGGGAGCATTAGTTTTAGACGTTAAGACTGGGTCAGGTGCTTTTATGAGTGACCCAAATAGAGCAAGTTTACTGGCTAAAACTATGGTGGATTTAGGAAATCGAGCTGGAGTTGTGACCAGGGCATTAGTTACTGCCATGGATGTGCCACTTGGATTAACTGTTGGTAATTCCTTAGAGGTAAGAGAAACTTTAGAGGTATTGGCTGGTGGGGGACCAAGCGATGTCGTTGAATTAACCTTAATCTTGGCAAATGAAATGTTAGATGCTGCAAAAATAAAACCAAAGATGGATCCTGCAACTGCACTTAAAAATGGTGCTGCCATGGATGTTTGGAGAAAAATGATTAAGGCACAAGGTGGTAACAATGATGCACCTCTGCCAGTTGCGAAAGAAAAAATTGAAGTAAAGGCAGATTCCACTGGAAAATTGTTGTCTTTGGATGCTTTCAAAGTGGGTGTTAGCGCATGGCGCTTAGGCGCTGGTAGGCAAAAGCAAGGTGATTTGCTACATCATGGGGCTGGTATTGAAATCCATGTAAAACCTAGTGAGAATGTAAAAGTTGGCCAAACAATTTTAACGTTACACACCGATGATTCTTCAAGATTTGATCGAGCTAAGGAAGCTTTAAATGGTGCGTTTACGATTGGACCTGAGAGCTCCGAAGTAAATCAATTACCATTAATTCTTGAAAGAAATGAGGCTTAAATGTCATTGTCTAGAACTCCAACTCCTGAGCAAATTAGGCGCATCCCAAAAGTTCTACTGCATGATCATTTAGATGGAGGATTACGGCCGGCAACTGTTATTGAGATTGCAGATCGAATTGGATATTCAAAACTGCCAACTGATGATGCAATAGAACTTGCAATGTGGTTTGAAGATTCTTCTAATTCAGGATCTTTAGTTCGCTATCTTGAGACATTTGCTCACACAGTTGCAGTTATGCAAACTAGAGAGGGAATAATTCAAGTCGCTAGAGAGTGTGTTATTGATTTAGCAAAAGATGGAGTTGTTTATGCAGAGGTTAGAGGCGCACCAGAATTATCGACAGACCAAGGATTAACCATTGACCAGGTAGTTGATGCAACTCTTGAAGGTTACAAACAAGGCATGGCAGAGGCTGCATCTGAGGGAAATAAAATTAAGGTCAAATCTCTACTTTGTGGAATGCGCCAAAGTAATAGATCAATGGAGGCGGCAAAAGCAGTTATTAAGTATCGTAATCAGGGAGTGGTTGGCTTTGATATTGCCGGACCTGAAGATGGATTTCCTCCAACCAATCAGTTAGAGGAGTTTTCATATTTACGAAAAGAAAATGCTCATTTCACTATTCATGCTGGAGAAGCTTTTGGATTACCTTCAATCTGGGAGGCAGTTCAAATTTGTGGTGCTGAAAGGTTAGGGCATGGGGTAAGAATTATTGAAGATATAGATTTCAGTACCTCATCTCCAAAGCTTGGTTTGCTTGCTTCATATGTTAGGGATCGTCGAATTGCGCTTGAATTGTGCCCAACATCTAATTTGCAAACTGGGGTGGTAAAAACTTATTCTGAGCACCCAATTGGTAAGTTACTTAAGTTAAATTTCCAAGTTACCTTAAATACGGACAATAGATTAATGAGTAATACCTCAATGAGTAATGAAATGCAACGATGCGTTGATTCATTCAATTGGACGTTTTCAGATCTTCAACTTGTAACAATAAATGCGCTTGAAAGTTCCTTTATTTCATATGATGAAAGAGTTGATATTATTAATAATGTAGTCAAACCTGCATATGCGAAAATATCTATTGAATAGATTACATTCCTATTGGGTGCCAAATAGTTTTTTGTTCCATAAAGCTCAAAATTCTCTCTGGACTATTAGTATTTTTAAATCTAAATACTCGTTTTAAGTTTTCAGCACCAACAAGTTTTAATTCTTCCTCTTCTTTCTTAGATAACCCTGCAACATCTACGCCATCAATCTCCATGTGTGATGCAACCCAAGGTGCAAGCTCTGATGTTTTCCCAGTCAATACATTTACAACACCAGCTGGTATATCACTTGTAGCAAGTACTTCACTTAGCGTGATTGCAGGTAGAGGATAATTCTCACTGGCAATTAACACCACAGTATTTCCACCCGAGATTACTGGGGCTATAGTTCTTACCGCACCTAGTAATGATGGTTTATTTTCTGCAAATACAGCAATAATTCCGAGCGGCTCAGGCGAGGTAAAATTGTAAAACGGTCCAGAAACTTGGTTTAGAGAACCCGAAATTGAAGATAACTTGTCACACCAACCTGAGTACCAAACCCACGTATCAATTGCCTCTTCCACCTGAGATTTTGCCGCTTTAGTGCTCAATCCTTCCAAGGCGCATATCTCATCTATAAATTGCTCGATTCTGCCCTGCATAATCTCTGCAATGCGATATAAAACTTGTCCTCTATTAAAGGCAGTTGCACTGCACCATCCAGGAAAAGCAGATTTTGCAGCCACGACACTATCTCTTAGATCTTTTCTCGAAGCTAGTGCAGGATTTGCAATAAATTTCTTGTTTACACCTTTTATTTCATAAACTCTGCCAGATTCACTTCTAGGAAATGCTCCACCAATAAACAACTTATAGGTTTTATTGACATCAATGCGACTCATTTATTTACCTTCGAATCCGATGCTAAGTAAGCTGCTAAGCCGTGGCGACCACCCTCGCGTCCCCAACCTGACTCTTTGTATCCGCCAAATGGACTAGCTGGATCAAATTTATTGAAGGTATTGCTCCAAATTACTCCAGCCTTTAATTGCTTGGCTGCCCATAAAATTTTTGAACCCTTATCGCTCCAGATTCCTGCTGATAATCCGTACATAGTGTTATTTGCTTTTTCAATCGCTTCAATTGGCGTTCTAAAAGTTAGCACTGACAAAACTGGCCCAAAAATTTCTTCACGGGCAATTCTGTGGGATTGCGAAACTCCCGTAAAAATAGTTGGAGCAAACCAGTAACCTTTTGAAGGAAATTTACATTCAGGAGACCATCGATTCGCCCCTTCAGAATCACCAGAAGTAGCAAGGTCTTTAATTCTTCTTAACTGTTCTGAAGAGTTAATAGCTCCAAGATCTGTATTTTTATCCATTGGATCTCCAACTCTAATCAAACTCATTCGTTTCTTTAATTTTTCCAGAACCTCATCCATAACATTTTCTTGTAGAAGTAATCGAGATCCAGCACAGCAAACATGACCTTGATTGAAAAATATCCCATTTACTATTCCTTCGACCGCTTCATCTATCGCGGCATCTTCGAAGACAATATTTGCGGCTTTTCCACCAAGTTCTAGAGTTGCACTTTTCTTAGTTGAAGATATTGACCTAGCAATTGCTTTACCGACCTCGGTCGAACCTGTGAATGCAATCTTATTTATATCAGGATGATTAACTAATGCCGCACCAGTGATTCCATCTCCAGTAATGATATTCACAACGCCATCGGGCAGTCCTGCTTGTTGGCATACTTCAGCAAACAAGAGTGCTGTTAAGGGTGTGGTCTCTGCTGGTTTTAATACAACGGTATTTCCAGTTGCAAGTGCTGGTGCAATTTTCCAAGCCAACATTAGTAGAGGGAAGTTCCAAGGAATTATTTGTCCAACCACTCCGAGTGATTTTGGATTATTACCAACTCCCGCAAACTCTAACTTATCTGCCCAACCTGCGTGATAGAAAAAATGTGCTGCAGCTAGTGGGATATCAGTATCGCGAGATTCTCTAATTGGCTTTCCGTTATCTAAGGTTTCAACAACTGCAAATTCACGAGCCCTTTCCTGCAATATTCTTGCTATGCGATACAAATATTTGCCACGCTCTTTAGCAGGAAGCTTTGACCAGACTTTTGTATAAGCCGATCTTGCGCTTGAAACAGCAAGATCAATATCTAATTTATCTGCATAGGCAATTTTTGCCAGAACCTCTTCCGTTGCTGGATTAATGGTGTTGAAGCTCTTACCTTTTTTAGGCTTGACAAACTTACCACCAATAAATAAATCATAAGATTGAGAAATCTTGGCGATAGTCTTGGATTCAGGAGCACTTGCATACTCAAAATTGCTCATAATCCACCTAGCCTATTGTTACGTAATTGGCACTAGCGTAGTGCCCAGTACGTAATTTTGTACGTTGCATCAGCAGGTCATTTAATAGTGAACTAGCACCGATTCTAAATAAAGCTGGATTCAACCATTCAGGCCCGGCAGTTTCATTTACCAGAACTAATTGTTTTATTGCATCCTTAGTGGTTTTGATACCGCCAGCCGGCTTAACTCCAATCTTCTGCCCAGTAATTGAAAAATAATCACGCACTGCTTCTAGCATTACCAATACAACGGGAGCTGTAGCAGCAGGAGTAACTTTGCCGGTACTAGTTTTAATGAAATCTGCTCCGGCAAGCATTGCAAGATAAGAGACCTTTCTTACATTGTCATAAGTTACAAGTTCTCCAGTTTCAAATATGACCTTTAAATGTGCATGTTTGCCACAGATCTCTTTAATTATCTTGATTTCTTCAAACACTTTTCCTAGATTTCCAGAAAGAAATGCGCCACGATCAATCACCATATCGATTTCACTAGCACCTGCATCTAAAGCATCTTGGGTATCTTGTTTTTTAACAGCAAGTGAGGCACGGCCTGATGGAAACGCTGTAGAAACAGCTGCAACCGGAATATTTTTTCCACCAATAAAGTCCAACTCTTGCCTTGCTATCTTTACCATATCGTTGTAAACACAGACAGCTCCTACTGAAGGAACTGTTAAATCTGTTGGATCAGGTCTTACAGCTTTTGCACAAAGTGATTTAACTTTGCCTGGAGTATCAGCACCCTCTAGGGTGGTTAAATCCACCATGCTAATAGCTATATCAATTGCCCTGGCTTTACTTGTAGTTTTAATGCTTCTAGTTGCCAGCATTGATGTCCTGGCTTCAACACCCACTTGATCGACTGGTGGTAATTCGCTCAAAAATTTTTTTAAGGATGCTTCGCTACCATCAATTATCATGAGAGTACTTTAATCAATACTTGTTTAACTTGCGACATTAACTTCTCTAAATCTGACTTTGTATCTCCTATAACCTCTAGGTAGCACTTTAATTTTGCCTCAGTACCACTTGGTCTAATAATTACTCTGATACCTCCAGAGTATTTAAGTCGAACACCAGGGGTGCTTAGCTCTTTTTGTTCATTTAAATTCTCAATTAATTCAAGGTCAAAATTCAACAAAACTTTAGGTGGATTATTAAGGATCTTATCTAACAATATCTCAGATTTATTTGTATCAATTACTCGAATAGATATCTGGTCAGTTAGGTGATATCCAAAATTTTTGTAACTTTGCTCTAAATAGCCCTCAATTGTTAAATCTCTATCTTTTAAGTCACCAACCATCTCAGCAATAAGAATTGCCGCGCTGATTCCATCCTTATCATTAACAGTTTTTGGATCTACGCAGTAACCAAGTGCCTCTTCATAACCATATGCCAAATTTGGCACTTTCGAAATCCATTTAAATCCAGTTAAAGTCTCCGAGAATCTTATGTTCTTACTTACTGAAATCTTGCTTAAAAGGGATGAAGATACTAGAGAATTTGCAACTGTATCACTTCCAATTCTGCCTTGTTCTATCATATATAAACCTAATGCAACTCCAACTTCATCACCTTTTAGTACCCGCCAAGATCCAGTTGAATCCTTAATAGCTACGGCACATCGATCTGCATCTGGATCATTTGCAATTACTAGGTCCGCATTTGATTTTTTAGCGAATTCAATTGATAAGTCCATAACTCCAATCTCTTCTGGATTGGGAAACTTAGTAGTGGGAAAATCGGGATCGGGCTTAAATTGTTCTTGAACCATTAAAGGGTCTAAAAACTTGGCAGCTTTTAACACTTTTAGGAAAGTTTCAGCACCCACTCCATGAATTGGCGTATATACAATTTTTAAATTATTTGGTTTTGTAATTAAAGAAGCGGTAGCTTTAACGTAATCATCAATCAGCTCTTCGCTAACTATTTGAAAATTACTAGATCTATTTGGAGTCAAGTTTGCATTTGCTATATCAACTGATATTTCGTTATCAATTGGTGAAATTATTTGTGAGCCAGAAAAGTTTATTCCTTTTACATTTCCTCCAAGATAAACTTTATACCCATTATCACTTGCAGGATTATGACTTGCAGTAACCATAATTCCTACATCGACATTTAGGTTTTTGACGGCAAAAGCTAATACTGGAGTTGGCAATTCTCTGGGTAAAAGAAATGTACTAATTCCTGCACCTGCGAAAATTTCTGCACTATCTAATGCAAATTCTTTAGATCCATGTCTTGCATCTCTACCAATCACTACAGACTTTAAATTATTTCTCTTCATAAAAGCAGTAATTCCTGTCGCAGTTCTAGCTACTACCGCTCTATTCATGCAAGAGGGACCTGGCCCTAGCGCTCCTCGTAATCCAGCTGTTCCAAACTGTAAGAATCCATTAAAGCAACGCTTTAATTCAAACTCATTGGATTCATTAAGCCATTTAGTTAATAGTTTTACACTCTCTTTATCAGGGTCATGTTTAATCCAATCCTCGACCTCTTTTTTTAACTGAGCTGAAATCACAACTTAGGAAGGATCCTGGCTAAAAGTTTTCCCATTCGATCTGCTGCAGCTTTCCCTGCAGCGATAACTTCTGCGTGGTTTAATTTTTCGCCGGTTACCCCAGCGGCAGCATTTGTAACTAATGAAATTGCAAGAATTTCTGCACCCAATGCATGTGCTGCAATTGCCTCTGGGACTGTCGACATTCCAACTAAATCTGCACCCAAAGTTCTCATCATTTTAATCTCAGCTGGCGTTTCATAAGCAGGACCTCGCCAATGCACATACACACCCTCAGAAAGTGTGGAGTCTTCTGCTTTAACTATCTCTCTAAGTCTTTTACTGTATAAATCTGTTAGGTCTACAAATTCTGCACCTATTAGCGGTGAAGCTGCTGTCAATGAGATATGGTCTTTAATAATTACTGGTTGACCAACTTTATAATCTGTATTTATTCCACCACAGGCATTGGTTAAAACAATTGCGCGGCATCCAGCCTTAACTGCAGTTCGCACAGCATGAACAACAGGTTCCATGCCTAAACCTTCGTAAAAATGTGTTCGACCTAAGAAAACTAAAGCATTAATGTTGTTATCTAAATTGTAAGAACGGACTTTTCCGCCATGACCTGAAACTGTAGGAGCTGGAAAACCGGGTAAATCAGTTACAGAAAATTCATGAGTCGGAATTCCAAGTGCCTCTGAGGCAGAAATCCAACCTGAACCCATGACAAGTGCAACATCATGTTTCTCTTTCTTAGTTATTTTTCTTAATTCTTTGGCAGCTTTTTCGGCGGTTCCGATTGGATCTTTATAAAGATTACTCATAAGACAAACTTATCGTAAATCAATAATTTTTAATATCAAGCCAGTTATATCCAAGCGATATAAGCATTTTCCGAACGAGGGGAAGAGATAAGCCAATAATTCCGCTAGGGTCTCCTTCAATACTTGAAATAAATGGTGCACTTAAACCATCTAACGTAAAACCACCAGCGACACTAAGTGGCTCACCGGAATTAACATAATCGATAATTTCTTCCTCACTTATTTCTGCAAAATTAACTTTTGCAGTAGAAAGTTCAACTATTTTCTTGTCTTGCCTAGTATCTATTACACAATGGCCTGTATGTAAATAACCAAATTTTCCACTAACTAATTTACTTCGCTCTATTGCTATCGTGCGATCAAGTGGCTTACCCAGAGATTTGCCATTAAACTCAAATGTAGAGTCACAACCAATTATCAGTGAATTAGGTGGTGATTTAACTCTGACAGCATTAGCTTTAAGTGTGGCTAATTTTAAAACTAACTCGGTTGGCGACAAGGAATCAAACTCCTTAGACTCTTCATCTATTCCACTCACGAGAACTGTTGGTTTAACTCCAGCACTCTCCAGGAGTTTGAGCCTGGATGGTGATGATGAGGCAAGAATAATTTGGACCATAATGAAGGTAACCTTATTACATGGCAATACCAAATATAGGTCTAATCGCTGACGAAATTGTTAAAAATAATTTTAAACAAGAAGCAGATAAATTAGGTATTGGCATTAAATTGCTTGAAAACGGCCTATCTACAGAAAAAATTATTGAATTAAGCAAAAATTGTAATTTTATCTGTGTGGATCCAAATTTAATTTCAATCTCATCATTAAAATCTATCGAAAGATCTGGTGTAATAATTTATCCGCCAATTTCAGCAATTGAATCCATAGCTAAATTAAATTTGCATCCATCAAATTCCGAGATGTTCTCAATTGTGGTAACAAGAACTCCACATGCTCAGATTTCGACTTGGCCAATCACACTCATCACGGAGAATATTTTAATTACACCCGCACCTGCGATAAGTGATGAGCAAGCCATAGAAATTCAATTATCAACGATAAATCTTGCAAATGAAATTCAATTAATTGGTGGACTAGAATTAGTTGTTGATGCAGGTGATTTTAGAAAGTTAATTGCTGTAAATTGGACTAATCCGATATCAAGTCCCTCTTTTGCAATTGGTTCAGTCACAGGATATTTTGAACAATACTTAAGAGCAGTCCTAGATCTTCCGCTAGGAAATTCGAAAAACTTAAAATCATTTATTGCCACTGGAAATTTATCCACAGATATAAATAGCGATGATTATCGACCATATTTACACTTAATGGCGAGAAACCCTAACCTGAAGTTTGATCAGCTTAGGAAAAAAGTTGGTTTACTTGGGGATGATTTAGAGAATATGCTTACCGAAATAATTCATGCACAACAGTATTATTGTGGTGAAATTGATGAATGATTATTTTTTTCCATATTCAATCGCCGGACATCTATTCATTGCAGTTAATAGGCCAGCAGCTTTGGCACGAGATATTGCTGCCTGATCAATGACGTCAAGTTGAAGCCAGACTCCTTTTGCACCTATAGAAATTGCCTCATCAACAACAGAGCCCGCTAATTTTGAGTTTACGAAAACATCTACAACATCGATTGGAATCTTAATTTCAGATAGTTTTGAATAGCCTTTTTGACCATGCACTTCTTCGGCATTGGGATGTACTGGGATTACTGTATGACCCTTTTCAATTAATAATTTTGCTACTTTATAGGCAGCTCTCTCAGAATTATTACTAAGCCCAACTACTGCCCAAGTTTTTAGTTTCAGCAGCTCATCGATGTCGTTACCCAACCTGACTCCTGCCTAGAGCGCGGAATTTCCATCCAGCTTTTAGCCATAACTCTCGATCTAGAGCATTTCGGCCATCAATCATGATGGCATCCTTAACCAACGTTTTAACAGTTTTTGGATCGATCTGCCTATATATTTTCCACTCTGTTAAATGAAGAACTATGTTTGAATCCTTTAGCGTTGAATTTATATCTTCGGCAAAATTTAAAGCAGGAAATCTTTTTTGAGCATTAATAATTGCTTTTGGATCATGAACGGTAACGATCGCACCTGCGGCTTGAATTTGAGCGGCAATATCCAAAGCCGGCGAATCTCGAACATCATCGCTATCAGGTTTAAAGGCAGCTCCTAGGATTGCAACCTTCTTTCCTTTAAGGTCATTTTCTAAATCATTTCGAACTAATTCAATTATCCGTTGTCTTGCTCGTAGATTTATTGAATCAATTTCTTCAAGGAATTTGACGGCCTGTTGTGCACCTAGCTCTTCTGCTCTTGCCATAAATGCACGTATATCTTTTGGTAAACAGCCACCACCAAAACCGATACCTGCTTGAAGAAACCTACTTCCTATTCTCGGGTCATACCCAATTGCTTTAGCTAAGACCGTGACATCTCCTCCAGCTGCTTCACAAACTTCTGCCATAGCGTTAATAAAAGAGATTTTAGTTGCAAGGAAGGAATTTGCTGCAACTTTTACAAGTTCAGATGTTGGTAAATCAGCTCTAACCCAAGGTGTATTTTCTGCAAGATTTTTTGCATAAACTTCTTTTAAAATTTCTTCAGCTCTATCATTTGCAACTCCAACAACTAATCTATTTGGTTTAAGAGTATCTTCAACTGCGAATCCCTCACGTAAGAATTCGGGGTTCCATGCCAAATCAGCTTTTGGATTCAATTCTATTAATCTATTTCTTAATTTCACTGCAGTTCCCACTGGCACAGTTGATTTACCAACTACGAGCGCACCTGGTTTCACGAATCCGGCTATAGATTCAAGTGCTGAATTAACAAATGTTAAATCTGCAGCAATTCCACCTTTAACTTGTGGAGTGCCAACGCAAATAAAATGAACATCACAATCTGCAAGATCATTAATATTGTTTGTAAATTTTAACTTTCCAGACGCCATCTGCTTAGAAAGTAACTCCTCGAGGTCAGGCTCGTAAAAAGGTACTTTTCCTTTACTTAGAAAATCTATTTTGTTTTGATCGGTATCAAATCCAATTACTTCAAATCCCATACTTGACATACATGCAGCATGTGTTGCCCCTAGGTAACCAGTACCGATTACTGAAAGTTTTAGTGCCATGGATGTAAGCCTATCTAATTATCTACAGATGTTATCTTCAGCGGTCCGAGTTTTAAATTTATCAATAACGGTAGGCTTCTCAGTTTTTGTCCCAGAGGCAGAAGGTGATGGAGTAACTTCGTCGATAATGGCTCGATCTTCACGTAATCTATCCCAAAGTTGTGGTGCAAGCACTGGATCCCAAAGTACAGATGCAGTAACGCCATTTGCGTAGTAATTTAAATCTGAAAGTGGAACAGTTAATGTTCTGACATTAGAAGCTGATACAGATTTAAATTGTTTAGCTAGCACAATTAACTCTGAACTATTTAAACCGCTATCAGTTGTTACTGCAGAAAGCGCAGAGTTGATAAAACTTGTCATCGTCACTGGGTTTAGCAGCACGCCGAGACTAGTTGCTTTTTTTACGATAGAGGATATAAACGCCTGCTGTCTTTGCATTCTTCCAATATCGCCAAGTCCATCAAACTCTCTAGTTCTTACATATTTTAGGGCTTCAATTCCATTTAAGGTATGAACACCTGCAGGCAATATCAAGTGACTTTTTGGATCATCAATATCCTTTTTAGTACAGACTTCAACACCACCTAAAGCATCAACCATTCGAGCAAATCCTACAAAGTTTATTTCCACATAATGATCAATCTTAAGATTTGTCATTTCCTCAAGTGTTTGTATAAGTAATGGTGCTCCACCCCAGTTAAAAGATGAATTGATTTTTGAATGAACAGCAGGAACTGCTTTACCTGAATTATTTGTATGAGCTGGTATCAGAGCATATGAATCACGTGGAATTGAAATGATTACGGCTTTGTCCCGTGATTTTGACACATGAACAAGCAGCATGGTGTCAGAGCGCTTTCCAGCAGCAGTTTTAACAGAACCAACTCGTAACTCTTTTTGCTCCGCCTTTGTCAAACCTTCTCGAGTATCAGAGCCAACTATCAAGTAGTTAATTGCAGAAGACTTCTTTTCTGGTCTTTTATCTAAACCAGCAAAGACATCAATTTTCTCGATGGAAGCAGTAACAGATGTGAAAGCAAGTGCACTAACACCAGAAATGGCAAGCACGGCAATAGAAATCCCAGTCAAGATTCGGACACTTCGAGCAGATTTCATCTTCTTATCCTAGATTATGGGCAGGGAATACGAGTCAAACAATTAGTGTCAGGAGGAATTGTGGTGAATTTATCACTTCCTCCAGTCTCAGTAATTTTGCCCCTACTTAATGAAGAGCAAAATTTACAGGATTGCATCGCTTCAATCCGAAATCAAGATTATCCAGGTGAGATTGAAATAATTTTGGCATTAGGGCCCTCAAAAGATAAGACAAATGAAATCGCAAAAATTCTTGCCACCCAAGATAATAGAATAAAATTGGTAGAAAATCCCTCTGGGCAAACTGCAATTGGATTAAATTTGGCTATAGAAAAATCTAGGTTTGCAATAATTTGTCGAATTGATGGCCATTCTGAGATTGAAAACACATATATTAAAACTGCTGTTGAAATTATGCAGAAGCAAAAAGCAGTAAATGTTGGTGGTTTGATGTATGCAGATAGTAATAAGGGATTACAAAGAGTTATTGCACTCGCGATGCGATCAAAATTAGGTGTTGGACCATCTAAATTTCATACCGGTGGCGAAGCTGGGCAGACTGATACGGTCTATTTAGGAACATTTAGTAAACCAGAATTATTGGCTGCAGGCGGTTTTGATGAGAGATATATTCGAGCTCAAGATTGGGAATTAAATTATAGGTTACGTAAAAATGGTGGTGTAATTTGGTTTGACCCTAAGTTAGTCGTTACATATCGGCCACGAAAATCATTAATTAAATTAGCAAAACAGTATTTTCAATACGGACGTTGGCGCAGAGCAGTATTAAGGCAACATAGAAATACCGTTAATTACCGATACCTTGCGCCACCTTTTACAGTATTAGTCAGCACGCTTTCGATTTTACTTTCATTTGTCAATCCTATTTTTATC
>CAYFKM010000005.1:0-17277 GCA_964344025.1 uncultured Candidatus Nanopelagicus sp.
CATTACAACGCCACCAGTAATGCGCATAAAAACCAATCTTTTAAGATCTCCAGATAGCCATTTTCGGATAGTGCCAGCTAGCAAGCCGTAGGTACCATCTGAGATTAATGCAATCAACGAGAATATAGAACCTAAAAGCAACAACTGAAGGGTTACATTATTTTTATTCTGATCAATAAATTGAGGCAATATCGCTGCAAAAAAAACGACTGATTTTGGATTAAGTACACCCACCCAAAAACCATTTTTAACTGAGGCTAAAAATGAGGGTTTAGAGCCACCACTACTCTGCATGTCTTGTGCATCAACTTTACTTGCCACAATCGCTGCGTAGCCTAAATAAATTAAGTACCCACCTCCAGCCCATTGAATTGCAATATATAAAAGTTCAGATTTTTGCAAAATTGGACCTAAACCTAAGGCAACAAATACCGATACCAAAAACATGCCAACGGCATTGCCGATAACAGTTGCAACTGCAGCAATACGTCCCCATGCGATAGCACGCGCAATAGTGAATAGAACTGAGGGTCCAGGCGCTAAAATTATTAGGACTGTAGCGATTAAATACTCGATTATTCGACTTGGTATCGCATTTTGAAAATTCATTACTAAATAATAGCCTCTAACAGGTTTGAATATTAACATAGCGGAAATAGATAATTTATATAAATAAAAAACCTCCTAAGGATTTCATCCTTAGGAGGTTTCCCTCTTGGAGAATGAGGGATTTAAATCGTCGCGTCAGCTTCTACGCGACGAATATGCGCAAAGCCGAGAAGGGAAAGAATCAGCATTATTACTCCGCCCAATGCTGCAGCCCAAGCTGCATACATGGCAATCTGACCAATTTGCCAAAATGCAAATGAGTAAAGTAATAGACCACGTAAAGTTTCTCCCATAAATAAACTAGTGCGTTGCGCCATTAAAGTTGAAGCTTCTGCTGCTAACGCAGTATTTGCTGGATCAGCTTTAGACTTTGCAGTTGCAGCAAGAGCTGCTCCGCTAACCTCTGAGTAGACCTTTCCATTTGCAATTCCTTTTAAATGAGATCCTATATAGAAATCAGCATACGCTTGCGCTTGCTTGCCAGTTTTCAAAGATAAATTTGAATATGGTGCTAAAGCATTTTGAGCTTGCTCTGGGAGTGACTTAAAACCAGCACTATCTTTATCAGGCATTACTATTTTTTGCTGTGCAAGCTGGGTAGCAACAGATTCATTTGCAAAGCTAGCACCCCAGTTAAGTAGAGCCGCTGCTAAGAATAGAAATAGTGAAAGTCCTAATCCCACAAAGCTGACGATTTTATCGAAGGTACGACGTTTCATATGTTTATCTCCTAATTTCTCCAATTTAAACTTCTTGAAGGATGTGGAATCCTTCAAGTCAAGTATTGTTGATTAAAGGAAATTAAAAGAAAAAGTATAAAGTGCTAGCACTTTGACACATTTAATAAGTGCTAGCCCTTAGAGATAGATCACATTAAGAAGGATTTAATCTGTGTGCTTGGTGCAGATTTGTTCACCATTTGGTCCAATAGTCATATGTTGACAAGCAATTCCTAACTTATCAAAAGCTTTATCACCGAAATGAGATCTATAAGCTAGGGCTAATAGAACTCGTACATTTATATCGCCTGTGGATTTTATTGAGAAAGCGCCAGCCGCTCTCGAAACGGTATTTTCGACAACTTTTTCAGTATGTGAAGTTGCTTTGGCAATCGCTGAATTAGTCATACCTTCACAAAGGTGTTCACAAACTAGATGCTCAAATGGAGTCAGCTCTCGGACCAAGATATTAAATTCCATCGAAATCTCCAATCTTGGGTCTAATTGTGCTCCAAATATTGTGACTAGTTCTGCATCTGATAAATTGTGGCGATTATGCCTATTATTGCCTTGTGGATTCCATAGTAGTTCAAGAACTAGGCCCGATTTTACGCCTTACCTTAAATAGACCCGAGAAGAAAAATGCGATTACCAAAGAGATGTATCAAACTTTGGCAGATAAGCTAAACCAGGCAGCTGGAGATTTTTCAATACGTGCAGTTGTTCTTGACTCTAACGGTGACTGTTTTACATCAGGAAATGATATTAATGATTTTGCTAATAATGCGGAGATGGGTGAAGGTTCTCCCGTATTTAATTTTCTATTTGCAATTCATAATTTTCCTAAGCCACTTATAGGCGCGGTAAAAGGACGAGCGGTAGGCATTGGCACAACAATGCTTTTACATTTTGATTATGTAGCAGCTAATTCCGATACCAAGTTTTCAATGCCATTTGTATCACTTGGACTTGTAGCAGAAGGTGGTTCTAGCTACCTATTTCCTAAATTAGTAGGGCATGCTAAGGCAAGTGAAATTTTTTTAACTGGCCGTACTTTTTCAGCAGAGGAAGCGTTACAAATGGGAGTGATCAACAAAGTTGGAAGTGATGAATTAAATCTTGCGATGGAGTTTGCAAAAGAGGTCTCAGAGCAACCACCAAATGCTGTAATTAATACCAAAGCTTTACTGAAGAGCTCATCACATGAAGCCTTAAACCAAGTCATGCTGGCTGAAGGAGAGTTGTTTAAGATGGCTACTGAATCAGATGAGGCACAAATGGCATTTATGAATTTTTTAGCCAAAAAGAGTAAAGTGAATTAATGTCTCTTTCAGGCAAGAAAATATTTGTCACTGGTGGCTCAAGAGGTATTGGACTTGCAATTGCATTACGTGCTGCAAAAGATGGGGCATTAATTGCGATTGCAGCAAAGACTGCTGACCCACACCCAAAACTTCCTGGCACAATTTTTACAGCAGCAAAGGAAATTGAAGCCGCTGGCGGCAAAGCTTTAGCAATTCAATGTGATATTAGAGATGAAAATCAAATATCTGAAGCAGTTGAAAAAGCAGCGGTCGAGTTCGGTGGATTAGATATTGTTATAAATAATGCATCAGCAATTAACCTAACCAACACTGAAAACACCCCAGCAAAGAGGTTTGATTTAATGATGGGGGTAAACACCCGGGGTACTTTCCTAACCTCACAAGCTGCTCTTCCTTATTTAAAGAAAAGCTCACAAGAAGGTCGTAACCCTCATATCTTGATGCTATCGCCGCCACTTTCAATGAAAGGTAAGTGGTTTAAACCGCATCTTGCTTACACGATGGCCAAGTACGGAATGAGTATGTGTGTTTTAGGCTTGGCCGAAGAACTAAAGCGCGACGGTATTGGCGTTAACGCACTTTGGCCAAGGACTGCAATAGATACAGCAGCACTTGCCATGATTCCAGGCGTTGATGTTGCATTTTGCCGCACACCAGAGATTATCTCTGACTCTGCCTACATAATCTTAAATCGGAATAGTAAAGAGTGCACAGGTAATTTCTTTATAGATGATGAAGTTTTAGCCGCAGAGGGAATTACAGATCTAGATAAGTATGCTGTTGTTCCTGGAACTAAAGAGTTTATCAACGATTTATATATAGATTAAATTCTAAATTCTGTATGTTCATGCGCCGTTTCGGCAATTCCAGAGGAGTAGCGAGATTCGTATCGACCGGCTTTCCAGATTATTACGGAAAGTAACCAGGCTCCCACAAATGAAGCCACAATGAAGTAACCCACCCTATTCAAATCGATAGCTGAAATCATTGTAAAGGGCTGATAATTATCAATATTTGTTTTATCAGCAAGTACCCCAATTAATTGAATCGTACCAATCACAAATGCTACAAATATAGATAAACCAGTAGTTGTTATGTTGTAGTAAATTTTTCGCAATGGTGAAGTGAATGCCCAAGAGTAAGCTTTTGTCATAAATATGCCATCAAGTGAATCCATAAGTGACATACCAGCAGCGAAAATTAACGGTAATGCGATAATCGCAAGTGGAGGTAATGTTCCGCCAACTGTACCGACAGCGGCCGTGGCAGATAGAGCAAGTAATGCAACCTCAGTTGCCGTATCAAACCCAAGTCCAAATAAAACCCCGACTGGATACAATTGCCAAGAGCGATCAAATCCATTTTTGAATGCGCCTCGAAAAATACGTCGCATTAATCCACGCTCGTTTAAGAGTTGTGTTAAATGTTCATGCGAAAATTTACCGGTCTTTGCCTGTCGCCATACTCTTATTATTCCCACTAGTATCACTAAATTTAGAATTCCCACTAAGTAAAGAAATAGTGTAGAGACTGAGGCACCGATAATTCCTCCAGTCTCAGCAAAATCTTTTTGAAACTTGACTGCCTGTTTTGCAGCAAAAGCAACGCCAATTGAAAGTGCTAGAACTATGGTTGAGTGACCGAGAGAGAAAAACAATCCAATCGCTAAAGGGCTTTTACCTTTAGCCAGCATTAAGCGCGTAGTGTCATCAATAGCAGCGATATGGTCGGCATCAAATGCATGTCTTAAACCAAATGAGTAAGCAAGCGCACCGGCTCCGGCATAAACTAAGGCTCCAGATGAGTCAGTTAGAGAGCTATAAGCTGGATTTGAATTAAAGTGTATGAATAAACCCCATCCTGCAACATGCAAAAAGATCACCACAAAAGCAACCCCTAAAAGTGCCGGAATCTCATCGCGGGTAAATCGCAGATGCTCTCTTAATAAGGTTTTTGAACTCATAGGAGGAGATTAATGCAAATTATTTGCATCTGCAAACACTTATGAAAAACTCTTGATAACCTGCTCCTATGCAGCTTCACAGCCGAAAAATTTATCTCTCAATTGTGGTTGGAGTATTAATTTCTATATCTAATCCAATTTCAGCTACCGCACATACTAATTTAATCGGCAGCGACCCAGTAGCTGGGTCAGTAATTGAAAGTTGGCCTAGTCAAATAAGGCTTGAGTTTGATGAGCCACTTTTGAATATCGGTGAGAGTAAAACTAACTTTATTGTCGTAAACAACTCAATTGGTGACCAAGTTAGCAACAATGATGAGGCGGTATCTTCAAACTTTGCAACTGTTTCACTTTCGCCAAATACCGTTTTAGGACCTGTTTTAGTATTTTATCGAGTAATTTCAGCAGATGGCCACCCAGTTGAAGGTGAGTTCACATTTTCCTTTGGTGAAGATCAGGCCCCGATTGATTCAACTGAGAAGAAAGTAAGAAACCAATATCCGATTAGCATCTATATTGCCTCTGCCGCGTTTATTGCATCTGGAATATTTTTTGCAATTTACTCTTATCGGCGTCGGCTTAAAGATTAAATAATAAGAGGCCCCAGTTTGATACCAGGGCCTCTATTACAGATTTTTATAAGTCGTAGTACAACTCAAACTCTGCTGGATGTGGACGTAATCTTACGTAATCAACCTCTTGCTTACGCTTGAAGTCAATCCAGGTCTCAATTAGATCCTTAGTAAATACACCCCCGCGAGTTAAGAACTCATTATCCTTTTCAAGGTTATCTAATACCGCATCCAATGAACCTGGAACTTGAGGAATTGCTGCTGCCTCAGCTCCCTCTAATTCATATAGATCTTTATCTACTGGCTTAGGTGGTTCAATCTTGTTTTGAATTCCATCGATACCTGCCATCAACATAGCTGCAAATGCTAGGTAAGGATTTGAAGATGGATCTGGGCAACGGAATTCAATTCGCTTTGCCTTTGGATTTGATCCAGTAATTGGAATTCGAATACATGCTGAGCGGTTTCTAGCTGAGTAAACCAGATTTACTGGTGCTTCATACCCTGGCACTAAGCGCTTGTATGAGTTAACAGTTGGGTTAGTAAATGCCAACAGTGATGGCGCATGCTTTAGCAAGCCGCCGATGTACCAACGTGCAATATCAGATAGATCTCCATAGCCATCTCCCCAGAACAATGGTTTTCCATCCTTCCAAAGTGATTGATGAACATGCATTCCAGAACCGTTATCGCCAAACAATGGTTTTGGCATAAATGTTGCAGTTTTGCCGGCAGCCCATGCGGTGTTTTTAATAATGTACTTGAACTTCATCAGTTCATCGCCCGCAGTTAAGATGTCACTGAAGCGATAATTAATTTCCATCTGACCGGCAGTTCCGACCTCATGATGAGCTCGCTCTACAGCTAACCCAACTTTGCCAAGGTTCATAACCATTTCATCACGAAGATCAGCAAATTGATCCGTTGGAGAAACAGGGAAGTAGCCACCCTTAATTCTGGTTCGGTATCCACGATTTGGAGTGCCATCTGCATCCTCCTCGATTCCGGTATTCCAAGCTCCTTCGTAAGATTCAATGTGATGGAATGCTTGGTTCATTCCAGTTAAAAATCTAATCCGATCAAAGACATAAAACTCTGCCTCCGGTGCAAAAAACGCAGTATCTGCAATTCCAGTGCTACGCATAAACTCAACAGCCTTACTTACAATTCCTCGTGGATCTCGAGAGTAGGCGCTATTGTCGACTGGATTGTGGACTGAGAAAAGAATTATTAAAGTTTTCTCTTTACGAAATGGATCTAAGTAAGCAGAGGATGGAACTGGAAGAAGTTTCATATCTGACTCATGAATGGATTGGAATCCTCTGATTGATGAACCATCAAACATCAATCCATCTTTAAATACACTTTCATCAAATGATTCAACTGGTACATTGAAATGATGCTGAATACCAGGCAAGTCTATAAATCTAACATCGATCAACTTCACATCGTTTTTCTTGATGTAATCGAAGATCTCAGATGAATTTTTAAACATCTTTTCTCCTATTATTTTTTGCTGAAAGTAGGGCTTCATTGCTCCGCTTCAGATGGGTAAAACTTAGTAGAAAATCATGAAAAAGTAGTAAAGCCCGTGTTACATCTATGTTTCCAAAGCAACCTGACCGATAGGGTGGGCGCGTGAGTTGGGAAGGTATGCCTCAATTACTGCCCGAGGCCTCCTTAGGTAGGCGGGTAATAGCGCTAATTATTGACTGGACAATGTCACGGTTGATTGCTGGCTTGATAGCACCACTAGTGCCATTTAGTTCTGATTTTAATACTTTGATTATCTTTTATTTGGAGGTGACTCTTCTTACGATATTATTTCAGGCCTCAGCTGGACAGCGAATTATGGCGGTAAAGGTCGTAAGTTACCCTGAGCAAGTACGAGTAACAATAGGAAGAGTTGCACTTCGAACTTTTTTGATTTGCCTGGTAATCCCAGCCATTTTTACTAGATACGACAGACCATTACATAATGTTCTGACTAACTCTCAAACTGTACGCGAGCTTTACTAATTCTACCTTCTAGGAAGTCTGACATTTGTTGGCATTGGCCCTTTTGGCATTGGGATATTTAAGCCACCAACTGATTTTAATCTTGCTCTGACCTCTCGAAGCTGAACTGTGCTTAACTTCTTTGGGAGTTTCTTTAAATGTTTTTGTAATTTACGAATTGAAACCTGACCTGTGCCATCACCAACAATAACTTCAGTCACTGGAACACCGGATAAAAATCTTTCCATCTTTCGACGTTCATCTTGCATCAGAGATTTGACTCCAAAGCCACCTTCGCCCACTAAAATTATTCCAGCTTTCCCAGATACACGATGAACCATATCTTGGTCTCGATTTACATTTACCGCAGGTGTAGTTATAAAACCTCTTCTAATTGACATCAAAACGCTGGCCCCTGCACCAATTTGACCTTCAATTGAAGAAAATGCAGCAGTGTTTGCATATCGAGTGAATAAGAAAAATGCGGCTAAGAAGCCAAGTGGTAGTGATAAAAATCCGGCATAAATCGGATGACCAAGATTATTTCCAATTATTACTCCGAAAGTAATAATCAATACAAATACAAGTAAACACCAGATTATTGCAAGTGGGGAATTCTTCTTTACTAACTTATAAGCATCTTTAACAACTGCAAGTTGCGATTGCTTTTCAGGCGCACCAGATTTGGATTGAGCTTGCTTTTTCTTTTTTCTGCCAAACATTTTTTCTCCCTATTTCACTGCTCGCGCAGCCATAGCCTGATTGTAAAGGCGACCTGCCCGATAGCTAGAACGTACCAATGGACCACTCATTACGCCAAGAAAACCGACCTCCTCGGCTTCCTTACTCAACTCTACAAACTCATTTGGCTTAACCCACCTAACTACTGGGTGATGTTTAGCTGATGGGCGTAGGTATTGGGTAATTGTGATTAAGTCACATCCAGCGGTTCGCAGATCAAGTAGCGCTTGAGAGATTTCCTCTCGACTTTCTCCCATCCCTAAAATTAAATTTGATTTAGTTATTAAACCAAAATCCCTAGCTTGCGAGATAACATCAAGAGACCTTTCGTATCTAAATGCCGGGCGGATTTGCTTAAAGATTCTCGGGACAGTCTCTAGATTATGAGCAAAAACTTCCGGCCTAGTTTCAAAAACCTGATTTAATAAATGTGAATGCCCACTAAAATCTGGAGCGAGCATTTCAACTCCTACGCCAGGATTTAAATTGTGAACTTGTGAAATGGTTTCGGCGTATAGCCACGCGCCCTCATCATCTAAATCATCCCTAGCAACTCCAGTAATGGTGGCGTACTTCAAATCCATTCTTTTTACTGATTCTGCAACTCTTCTAGGTTCATCTCTATCAAGTGGCTTTGGTTTACCAGTATCAATATTGCAAAAGTCGCACCTGCGTGTGCAAGCCTCACCGCCGATAAGAAATGTTGCCTCCCGATCTTCCCAACACTCAAAAATGTTTGGGCAAGCTGCTTCTTGGCAAACGGTATGAAGTCCTTCTTTCAAAACTAGAGAGCGAAGTTTTGTGTACTCAGGACCCATATTGGCTCGCGTCTTAATCCACTCTGGCTTTCTTTCAATGGGTGTCTGAGAATTTCTAGCCTCAATTCGAAGTAGCTTGCGCCCTGATGGGTCAATACTCATTTTGAAACTCGTTCTAGCATTGGGCAAATATGATTTTTTAGTATCGGAATAACCTCTTGAATATCTATCTTTTGACCTAACTCAACTGCCAATGATGTAACTTTTGCATCTGCAATTCCGCAAGGAATAATTTTATTGTAAGCAGAAAGATCTGGATTAACATTTAACGCAAAGCCATGCATGGTCACACCCTTTGAAACTCTTAAGCCAATCGCAGCAATTTTACGATCACCTTTACGGTCTCTAATCCAAACTCCACTCCGCTCACAGTATCGCTTAGCCTCTACACCAAACTCAGCACAGACTGCTATTAATGTTGCCTCTAGCTCTCTAACAAAACCTACAACATCGGTAGAGTTTTTTAATTTGATAATGGGATAACCAACTAACTGTCCTGGACCATGCCAAGTAATTTTTCCACCCCGATCGACATCAATCACTGGAGTACCATCAATTGGTCGGTCTGAAATTTCCGTTCTCCGCCCTGCGGTGTAAACCGATGAGTGCTCAAGCAACAAGAGAGTATTTTCCAATTTTGAGTTTATAACATTTTCTTGAATTTCTTTTTGCAAATCCCAGCCAACCTGGTAATCAACAAGCCCCAATTCGTTGACTATTAAATCTTTCCTTGCTGTTAAAAGAGAACTCACATGGTTAGCCTAATTGCTCAGAGATTATTTGGCGAAAGTTGGCACTGAAAGCTTCAATTGGTGTGAGTAAAATGACTTCACTGGTAGATTTCACCCCTAACCAATACTTCTAGAGGGGCTAAATATCGCATGGCAATAAAATCTAAATCGAATAACTCAGTCAAGGGTCGAAAACCACTTTGGATTGCCATAGTTACGATTATTGCCTGGCTCGTTATCTCATCAGTTGCCGGACCTACTTTCGGCAAGCTATCGACTGTTCAGGAAAATGACAATGCAGCTTTTCTACCAGATAGTGCCGAATCAACTCTTGCCAGCAAAATTACCGTTAAATTTTCAGATAGCTCAAATGATCAAATTCCCACGCTTTTAGTTTTTTTAGGTGATGTAAATCCAGCAAAAAATCCAGAGAAGCTAAATCAAATTCAAAGTTATTTAAATCAACTTGGTGATAAAAAACTTCCAGAGTCAGGTAAACCCCTCAACTCTTACTTCGTTCCTGGCTTTCCAATCCAAGCTATTCCTTCAGCCGACGGGAAAGCAGCTCTAGTTAATATCGCTCTGAACTCTAAGATAATTGAGGAACGAGTTGAAGAAAAACCAACATTGTCATTGTTGGTAGATTTTTTACGTGAAGATTTAAAGCAGAATTTTGAAGCCAAGGATTTAACTACTCACGTAACTGGATTTGGTGGAATATTTGCAGATTTATTTGGAGCTTTTGGATCAATTGATTCCACTTTACTACTTACTACTTTATTGGTGGTATCAATTATTTTAATCATTGTTTATCGATCACCACTTCTTTGGATATTGCCACTTTTTTCAGCAATTACCGCACTTTCACTTGCCGGAACAATTGTTTACTTCGCAGCAAAGGGTGGGTTACTTGATCTAAATGGCCAATCCCAGGGAATTTTATCGGTGCTGGTTCTGGGGGCAGCCACTGATTACGCATTACTTCTAATCTCTAGATACCGAGAAGAGTTGCACCACCATGAATCACGATATGAGGCTATGAAGATCTCACTGAGGGGAGTGATTGAACCTATTTTGGCATCGGGATCTACGGTAATAGCAGGGTTACTTGTATTACTTCTAAGTGATCTATCTGGAAATCGTGGATTAGGTCCAGTTGGTGCAATTGGTGTGGCAGCTTCCATGCTTACAGTTTTAACATTTTTACCGGCTCTACTCGTAGTATTTGGTAGATGGATATTTTGGCCAAAGATTCCAAAATTTGATGATGTAGATGAACAGTTAAGTGGGACTTGGGCAAAAATTGGAAATGCGGTTGATAGAAATCCAAAACGAATCTGGATTTCTACTGCATTATTGCTGGTATTTTTAGCTGGATTTTCATTCACATTAAAGGCAGATGGTCTAGCAAATACTGAAGCGTTCACAAAGCGAACCGATTCAGTTGTTGGTTTAGAAAGACTCGGCGATCATTTTCCTAGTGGTGAGGGTTCACCAGTGGAGATAATTGTTAAACAAAATGATGTAGAGAAAGCCACGGCTGCTCTACTAAGTGTAAAAAATGTAGCCTTTGTTGAACCGGTTGTGGCTGGACAAAAAATTCCCGGTGCTCCAACACCGCCAATTAAAGTAGTCGATGGCCAGGTGCTACTAAAGGCAACTTTAAAGGTAGCGCCAGATTCAGTTGAGGCGCGAAATACGATTCCATTAATAAGAGATGCCGTGCATACAATTGATAAGCAAATACTTGTAGGTGGTGGTACCGCGGTTCAATTTGATACCGATGTAGCCTCTCGACATGATAATCGCATAATAATTCCAGTGGTCTTGGTAATTATTGGAATTATTCTTGGCTTACTTTTGCGGAGTATTTTGGCAGCAGCTCTTTTATTGCTTACAGTTGTACTATCTTTCATGGCAACACTCGGAGTGTGTCAATTAGTGTTTGAAAATGTATTCAACTTTAAAGGAGCGGACGCATCTTTTCCACTCTTCACCTTTATTTTCCTGGTGGCGCTGGGAATTGATTACAACATATTTTTAATGACCAGAGTACGAGAAGAGGCATTGAAACTAGGTACTCGTAAGGGAGTTATCAAGGGGTTGACAGTCACTGGTGGTGTAATTACATCTGCTGGAATTGTTTTGGCTGCAACATTTGCAGTACTTGGTGTACTGCCTCTAGTGTTCTTAGCTCAACTTGGATTTGCGGTCGCCTTTGGAGTGTTACTAGATACAATAATCGTTAGATCACTGTTAGTGCCGGCATTAGTTCATGTGATAGGTCCAAAGATTTGGTGGCCATCAAAATTGCAGTTTGAGAATAAGTAGAGATTATTTAACTTATGTCCAAACGAGTAGCAATTGCTGGTTATGGACTTGCAGGTCGTTTCTTTCATGCTCCATTTCTTAAATCTGCGGGCTTTGAGGTAGTGGGTGCATTAACAACAAAGCCGCAACGCAAGGCAGATGCGATCTTGGATTTTCCCAAGATTAATGTGGTTGAAAAGATTGATCAGCTGCTAACTTTAGATTTAGATTTACTAGTTGTAGCCTCGACCAATAATGTTCATGCTTCTCACGCAATAGCTGGACTAAATGCTGGAATACCAGTTGTGGTTGATAAGCCAATGGGGCTGACATTAAAACAGACAGAAGAAATCATTACTATTTCCCAGCAAAAGCAGGTTCCAGTCACAACCTATTTTAATCGTAAATTTGATAGTGACTCTCTAACTATCAAAAAAATAATCAAAGAGGGCGTCTTGGGAAAGATCTTTAGACTGGATTCAAGATTTGAAAGATTTAGACCAAATTTAAATGCCGAATCTTGGCGAGAAAATCAAAGCTATGTTGAAGGCGGCGGAAATTTACTCGATCTTCAACCGCACCTACTATCAACTGCTCTTGATTGGTTTGGGCCAGCCTCTTTAGTTGCATCCTCAGTTAGATCTATCCGTGGAGCAGCTGACGATGATTCAACCTTAATTTTAAAACACAACAGTGGTGTTGACTCTTATTTATCAGTTAGTTCAATTAATGGGGCACCTGGGCCAAGAATTAGAATCACAGGAGATAAGGGCTCATTAGTAATAAACGATATTGATCCGCAGGAAAAGTTGTTAAAAGATGGAGTCTTTCCAGCAAATGGTAAGTGGCCGGTGAGTACAAAAAGCACTGCAACATTACATATGGGTGATAAGAGCGAGGACTACCCAGCTCTGGATGGAAATTACACCTTGTATTACGAACAGGTAAAGCAGGCATTAGATGGTGGATCATGGCCAGTTTCAGTTGATGAGGCGTTAGCGGTTGCAAAAATAATTGATGAGGCAAGAAAGATTTCTTTTCGTTAGATGGAGTTTGATTGCATCGTAATTGGTGCCGGGCTTTCGGGTTTGACGGCGGCAAGGGAGTTGGAGCGAGCAGGTAGTTCTGTATTACTACTGGAATCTAGTGATGAGGTTGGTGGCAGAGTTAGAAGCGATCAAATCGATGGGTATATCTGTGACCGGGGATTTCAAGTTATAAATCCAAAGTATCCGCAAGTTGCTAAAAGTGGTGTTTTAAAAGATTTGGATTTTAAAAAAATCTCTGGCTCAATTCGACTTTTTGATCAAGATATCAAGATCGGCTATGCATTAGGCTCACTCTCAAATAAATCTGGACCATTACAAGAAAAGTTAAGATTTCTTGAATTTGTTTTTAATAGAAAGGTTTTGAATTCAAAAAATTTTGGCTTTTATATTAAAAACTTTCCCAATTTTTATCACCTTGTCTTAAATCCATTTCTATCTGGTGTGTTTCTAACTGATCCACGAGAGATTGCAGCTGATGTGGCTCAGCAAATATTAAGAAGTTTTATTAAGTCTCTACCTGGTATACCGGCCGGGGGAGTCGGCGAATTTTCAAAAGCTCTAGCAAAGCCGATTAGAAACCTACGGCTAAATGAGAAAGTTTTAAAGATCGTAGATAACAAAGTAATTTCAAACTCAGGTGAGTATTCAGCTAGATTTATTGTCTTGGCAGCCGGCCCAGTGGCTTCAGTCGAACTTTTTAACAACCAAGAGCCAATTAAGATGTTATCTAGCACTACTTATTACTTTTCAACTGATGATTTATTGCCGCATACTCATGATCTGGTAATCTCAAATACCTCTAAGCTAGTTAATTCCATAGTCATTAGTCAGGTTTCAGGCAAGTACGCACCTGCGGGTAAATCTTTAATTTCAGCAACAACACTTGTAAATCTGAGCGAAACTGATTTTAGATCTGAATTAAGCAAGATATGGCAAAGTAATTCAAGTAATTGGGAATTGGTAGCACGGTATGAGATTAAAAATTCCTTGCCGCTACATACTCCAGGTAGAAAAAGGTACCCAAATTTACAATTGACGGATTCAATTTTTTCAGTTGGGGATCATCTGGCAATACCATCACAGCAAGGAGCAATGGAGTCGGGTGCGTTAGTTGCAGCAAAAATTAATCGATTAATGCAGTAAGAGCAGCAGAGACAAATGGGTAATCAAATTCAAATTTTGCCTCAGTTAGTACTTTAGGAATAACCTTTTTAGAGCCAAGAACTTCGCTAGAAAATCCACCAAGGACAGCTCTTAGCGCAAAAGCTGGAGCTGGGAATAGAGCGGGCCGCTTAAGAACACGGGCTAGAGCTGCGGTAAATTCTTGATTAGTTACTGGATTTGGAGCTGTTAAATTTACCGCTCCTTCTAGCTTTGAGTTCATGAGAAAAATCATCGCTCGAATTTGATCGTGCAAGGTAATCCAAGACCACCACTGTTTTCCTGAGCCAAGTTTTCCGCCTAATCCAAATTTAAAAATTGGAAGCATTCTCGCCAGAGCTCCACCAGTTGGGTCAAGCACCAATCCAGTTCTTAATTTAACAGTTCTCACACTTGGAGCTAAATCTGCAACTGCTTCCCACTCTCTGCAAACTACGGAGAGAAAATCACTACCGCCTTTATCAATTTCAGTAACTGCTCTATTACCTGTTTCGCCATAGTATCCAATAGCACTTGCTGAAATAAATACATTTGTTTGTAATTGCTGACAGGCATTTGCAATAGTTGTCGTGCTAAGTAGTCTGGAGTTAAGGATTTCTGAACGATATGCTGCGCTCCATCTTTTATCACCAACCCCAGCTCCGGCTAAGTGAAATATGGCATCAACACCATCTAATGCATTTAAATCGATTTCACCTTTGATTGGATCCCATTTGACCTCTTCGCTACTGCGAGGTGGCCTTCTGACGATTTTTTGCACCTGATAGCCATCGGATTTCAATTTAGCTTCTAATGCACCTCCGATTAATCCAGAGGAGCCAGTAATCGCTACCCGTTTAATACTACGCAAATTACAAGCCTAGATCTGATTCAAATCGGCCGTCTTCTAACCTATCTTTTAAGGTTGATAGGAAGCGCGCAGCATCGGCACCATCTACAACTCTGTGATCGTATGAGAGAGCTAGATAAACCATTGATCTAATTGCAATAGTTTCACCACCATCTGCACCCTTTACCACCATTGGCCGTTTAACAACTGCGCCTAGACCTAATATTGCAACCTGTGGTTGGTTAATTATTGGTGTATCAAAGAGTGCGCCGCGGGAACCAGTGTTTGTCAAAGTAAATGTTCCGCCACCTAATTCATCTGGCGTAATCTTATTTTCTCGGGTGCGAGCTGCTACATCGGAAATTTTTCTAGCGATCCCACCCATATTTAGGTCACCAGCATCTTTAACAACTGGCACTAATAGTCCTCGTTCGGTATCAACTGCAATTCCTAAATGTTCAGCCGCGTGGTAAGTAATTTGATCACCTTCTACTGAAGAGTTTAAGACTGGATGTTGCTTTAATGCTTCACAAACAGCAACTGCAAAAAATGGTAGGAAGGTTAACTTGACCCCTTCTCGAGCCTCAAAATTTGCTTTTGCTGAATTTCTTAATCGGTCAATCTTTGTAACATCAACCTCAACTACCGTTGTAAGTTGAGCTGAAATTTTTAGTGATTCCACCATTCGATCAGCAATTACTTTTCTAAGTCTGGTCATTCCAACGGTTGTACCGCGAAGCGGTGAGACTGCAACTACAGCTTTTGCTGCTGTATTTGTTGATGCCATAACTTGGGCGGTTGGAGTGGTAGCGGCTCGAGGTGTAGCTGCCAAGATATCCTCTTTGCGTATTCGTCCACCAACACCAGTTCCTTTAACATTAGCCAGATTTACGCCAGCTTCAGCTGCAAGTTTGCGAACAATTGGCGTGACATATGAGTCATCAGCTCTAACTTGTGAAGTTGCAACTTGTGCTACTGGAGCTTGGACTTTCGGCGGTTGAGTAACAATAGTCGGCACAACTTGTGGGGTTACTACAGGAGGAGTAGGTGATGGAGCAGGTGGTGTTGGAGTTGAAACTTTTGGCGCAGCAGCAGGGGGTGCAGTAACTCCAATTGAGGCAAGGCGGGCACCAACAGCAACTGTTGAATCTACTGGAACATCAATTGTTAATAATGTGCCTGTGGCAGGAGAAGGAATTTCTGTATCTACTTTGTCAGTTGAGACCTCAAGCAATGCTTCATCCACATTTACTTTATCGCCAACATTTTTAAGCCATCGAGTAACCGTTCCTTCAGTGACCGACTCACCAAGTGCGGGCATAGAAACAATAGTTGCGCCAGTGTTGGATGATGTTGCAGAAGAAAGTTGCGGTACAGCTGCAGCAACTGGTTTTTCGGGCTCTAAAGCTTTTGCACTTTCGGCAGGTTTTATCGCAGCTACAGGTTGAGGTGTGGAGTTTGATCCAGAATCTGCAATTACAGCTAACTCACTACCAACTGCAACAGTTGAATCTACTGGGACTACAATTTTTTGTAAGATACCAGCAACCGGAGAAGGAATTTCAGTATCAACTTTGTCGGTTGAAACCTCAAGTAATGGCTCATCAACTGCAATTTGATCACCCTCTTTTTTAAGCCAACGAGTAACCGTTCCTTCAGTGACCGACTCACCAAGAGCAGGCATAGTTAATGAGAATGTCATTTACTCTCTCCTTTAACCATGAGCATGTAATGGCTTTCCTGCTAAAGCTAGGTGGGCTTCACCCATTGCCTCTGAGAGAGTTGGATGAGCATGAATATGTTGAGCGACATCATTTGCATCAGCTTCCCAATTAAAAATTAATTGTGCTTCAGCAAGTAACTCACCTACCCGAGAGCCAACCATATGAATACCCAAAATAGGTCCATTCTTTTTTGCCACTAATTTAACGGAGCCAGATGTTTTTAAAATGTTTGCCTTTCCATTTCCTGCCAAATCATAATTCAATTCCACAATCTCATGGCCTGCCGCCTTGGCAGCGGTTGAGGTTAAGCCAACGGAAGCCACCTCTGGCCCTGAGTAGGTAACTCTAGGCACGCCATCATAATTAATTGATCTTGGATTTAGGCCCGCGATCTCCTCGGCAACCATAATTCCCTCGGCAAAGCCAACATGAGCTAGTTGTAATGTTGGAATCAGATCGCCAACCGCCCAGATGCCCGGGATATTGGTACGACATTTATTATCAACCAAAACATAGCCACGATCCATTTTTATCCCAGCCTCTTCGTAACCAAGAGCGGTTGAGACGGGACCACGACCTACCGCTACCAATAAAATTTCGGCGGAGAACTCCTTACCGTCTTCTAGTTTTACCTTTACCTCTTTTTTACTACGTTCGGCAGATTTGAATTTAACACCCAATTCAAAATTAATGCCACGTTTGCGAAATGCCCGCTCCAATTGTTTACT
>CAYFKM010000005.1:17287-26801 GCA_964344025.1 uncultured Candidatus Nanopelagicus sp.
CTCATCCTCAAGTGCAACTAAATGTGGCAATCCTTCGATGATGGTTACCTCAGCGCCGAAAGATTTCCATACTGATGCAAATTCACAGCCAATTACCCCACCACCTAAAACTATTACAGATTTGGGGACGTAATCTAATTTTATCGCCTCTTCACTGGTGATTATTTGCTTGCCATCAATCTCAAGTCCTGGCAGAGTTTTTGGATAAGAGCCAGTAGCTAAAATTATATTTTTGCCTTTGTATTTGTTTCCACCAGCTTCAACAGTATCTTTTGATATTAATTTTCCACTAGCTTGAACATATGTAACATTTCTAGATTTAACTAGACCCTCTAGCCCTTTATGTAATTTTGCAATCACACCATCTTTGTAGGAATTAACCGCACCCATATCCATTGAATGAAAATCTGCTTTGACACCAAACTCACCAGCGTGACGTGTGCTATCTGCTATCTCACCAGCGTGTAGTAATGCCTTAGTTGGGATGCAACCTTTATGTAGGCAGGTTCCACCTAATTTTTCCTTTTCAATTAAAGCAACTTTTTTGCCTAGTTGTGATGCTCTTAATGCGGCTGCATATCCACCGCTACCGCCACCGAGGATTACTAAATCAAAATCGGCCATGAGGTAATCTTGCCACGAATTTGTCAGCAGCTATTACGGTCAATTTTGTGCCCTTAAGAGTGTGATGAAGCCAACTCAGCAAGGCAAATTAGGGATCTTATGGCAATTCCAGTTCCACCTACCGGTGTATAGCCATGTGCTTGCCCAGAGTTAAATGCTGGTCCAGCGATATCTAAATGTAACCATGGAGTACTCGGCTCAACAAACTCTTTAAGAAATAAACCTGCAACTAACATGCCACCCATTCGATCTCCAATATTTGCAATATCTGCAATTTGAGAATCAAGTGAGGCACGTAGCTCAACTGGAAGTGGCATTGGCCAAAACATTTCACCTGAGATAGAGGTAGCAGTTAAGAATTGATTGCATAACTCATCATCATTTGTCATCACAGCTGAAGTTCTAGTTCCAAGTGCAACCACTTGAGCACCTGTTAGGGTTGCGATATCAATAATTGCATCTAGGCCGCCAGCTTTCTTGCCAACCTCTGCCGCCTTAACCAACGCATCTGCTAAAACTAATCGCCCTTCAGCATCTGGATTTAATACCTCAACAGTTTTTCCGCCATAAATTGTAATAACATCACTGGGACGAGTCGCAGTGTCACTAACCATATTCTCAGCCAATGGTGCCCAGCCATCAATTGATATCGGAAGTTTTAATTGCGCAATTGCAAATACCGCCGCCACAACCGCCGCTGCTCCCGACATATCAGCCTTCATTTCTTCCATCCCGGTTGCAGCTTTTAGAGCTAGACCACCGGTATCAAATGTGATTCCTTTTCCGACAAAGGCAAATCTTTTTTTAGCTTTTGCTGGTTTATAAGAAAGATGGATCAAAGCTGGTGGATTTGCTGATCCCTGTCCAACACCAATAATTCCGCCATATCCGCCTTTACGCAGGGCAGTCTCATTGAGAATTTCAACCTTAACCCCGTACTTACTTGCCAATTTTTTAACTCTTGATGAAAAAGTGTTAGGTGTTAAATGGCTTGGCGGAGTATTAATTAAATCTCGAGCTAAGGAAGTTTGCTCAGAAATAATTTCAGCACGTTTTACCGCTTGCTTAGCCGCAGCTGTGTCAGCAAATTTGGTAATGATGCTTATTTGTGAGGTAGGCGTTTTCTGATCCGCTTTGCTAATGCCCCTAAATTCTGTAAATGAGTAACAGCCAAGTGCAGCTCCCTCAGCAATCGCTGAAATCTCAACTACAGATTTATTAGGAAGTGCAAAGCAGATTGACTTATTGCCAGCTAAATTACGAGCCGCAGCTCCAGCCGCTCGCCTTAATGTTTCAGGCTCGATATTTCCATTGATTTCACCTAATCCAGTAACGGCAATGAGCTTAGAGGTTTTTCCAGGCAATTTAATTACTTCATCAGCCTTACCAGTTGCACCAACAGCAATTAAGCTAGTTAAAAGCGAACTAGTATCAATTCCAGATGAGCCTGGTTCAATCCTTAATTTCTTATCTACAGTTCCAAAGCCAACAACTAATACATCACTATCTAATTTCTCAGTTAGCTTTACCTTTACCACACCTGCTCCAATTTAGAAGATTTAAGTTAATTATCCAGGGGATTAGCCTAAGGGATATTAATATGGTTATTGACCACCATTTAAGAGGTTTAAATACTTATTGAGCGAAACTACCCTTATTTATTTGAGATTTGAAGTGTAGGTTTAGCCAATGAAGAATTCACCAATCGCAGCAAAGCATCTAGAGTTAAATGCGAAAATGGCAGATTTTGGTGGCTGGCTAATGCCTATTGAGTATCCAAATACTGGCGTGATTGAGGAGTACACCGCAGTACGTAGTCATGTTGGCATCTTTGATGTTTCTCACCTTGGAAAAATATCAGTAGTTGGCAATGGTGCACTTGAGTTTTTAAACAAAAGCTTCACTAATGATTTAACTAAAATCAAACCTGGTCAGGCTCAATACACTTTAATTTGTAATGCAGATGGCGGGGTTATTGATGACCTAATTGCATACCAGATATCAGATTCGGATTTTTTCTTAGTGCCTAATGCCGCAAATACAGCTGCAGTATTTGAGGTTCTAAAATCAACTGCGCCAGCTCAAATTACCGTCACCAATTTGCATGAAAAGTTTGCAGTATTTGCCGTACAAGGTCCTAAATCATTCGAACTTCTTAACTCTTTGGGCATCAAGACCGATATTGATTATATGCAATTTTTAACGGCGCAGTTACATGGCTGTTCGGTAACTGTTTGTCGAACCGGTTATACCGGAGAATTAGGATTTGAAATCATTCCAACTTGGCAGGATGCTAGTAATGTCTGGGAATTATTAATGCAGGAAGTGAAAAAATTTGATGGCGCAGCTTGTGGACTTGGGGCTAGAGATATTTTGCGTACGGAGATGGGATATCCACTTCATGGGCATGAACTTTCACTAAGTATCTCACCGGTTGAAGCTACTGCAAGTTGGGCAGTTGGATTTGATAAATCTGATTTCACAGGTCGAGCAGTGTTGATTGATCAAAAGCAAAATGGCACCAAGCTTAAATTAAAAGCAATTTTGGCAACTGACCGTGCGATACCTCGAGCGGATATGCAAGTTAAAAATCAAGAGGGTGAAGTTGTTGGAAGGGTAACTAGTGGGACCTTTTCACCGGCATTAAAAAAGGGGATTGGTTTAGCACTTTTGAGTAGTGCGATATCAAAAGGGGATAAAGTAATTATTGATTTACGGGGTCGAGATTCACTCTTTGAGGTGGTTTCACTGCCATTTGTGCCCTCTAAAGTTCGATAACTATCAAACTTACGCCTTTTGCTCGCTACGCAGGTAATGATACGTTAATTTCCTAAACTCGAAAGTGAAAGTGAGATTAACATGGAGTATCGCCGTCTAGGTAACACTGGAATGTATGTATCTGAGATTACTTATGGCAATTGGATAACCCATGGCTCACAAGTAGAGGCAGATGCTGCGGTTAAGTGTGTACGCGCAGCCTTGGATTTAGGAATTACCACCTTAGACACCGCTGATGTTTACGCTGGAACTAAAGCTGAGACAGTTTTAGGTAAAGCTTTAAAGGGTGTAAAGCGGGAATCTTATGAATTATTTACCAAAGTTTACTGGCCAACTGGAAGTGGTAAGAATGATCGAGGATTGTCTCGAAAACATATTATGGAGTCCTGCAACGCATCGCTAAAGCGACTCAAAACCGATTATGTTGATCTCTATCAAGCACATCGCTTTGATTACGAGACACCACTTGAGGAAACCTTAGGAGCATTTGATGATCTGATTCGAAGTGGAAAAGTTTTATATATTGGTTTTTCTGAGTGGAATGCCCAACAAATTGCAGCGGCACTTAAGATTCAAGATCAACGAGGTTACTACCGATTTATTTCCAGCCAACCACAGTATTCAATGTTATGGCGGGTAATTGAATCTGAGGTAGTACCGCTATGTCAGAGCGAGGGAATTGGTCAGATTGTTTGGTCACCTATTGCCCAAGGAGTATTGAGCGGAAAGTATCTACCAGGTCAGAAGGCACCTGCAGGTTCACGTGCAACTGATAAAAAAGGTGGTGCCGAGATGATTTCGAAGTTCTTGAGTAATCAAGTTTTAACCGCAGTGCAAAGATTGATTCCGATCGCTAAGAAGGTGGATTTAACGCCAGCACAATTAGCTCTAGCTTGGGTCTTACAAAATCAAAATGTCTCAAGTGCAATTATTGGTGCAACCAAACCATCACAAATCAAAGAGAATGTTAAAGCTGCCGGAGTTAAATTAGATAAACAGATATTAGATGAGATCGATACCGCACTAAGTTCAGTGGTAGAGAAAGATCCAGCTAAGACAGTAAGTCCAACGCCTAGAGCGTAAATTACTTCTTTTTATTCTTATTTTTATCCTTGTTTTTATCCTTGGTAGTTCCTGGTCCTACCTGTGGAGCTGGCGCACGTAATCTTCTTAGTTGGGTTGATCTCATCCAGCCATACATACCAATACCCTTGGTTGATTCACCCGGAAATTTTTCGCTAACAAGTTTTTTAAGTTTTCTAGATAATAAAAATCCGTTTACTGCAATAAAGATCATTGAAGAGTACATAATTGCTACGGCTGCAAGTTGGACAGCTGGGATTGGGATGATGGTAAGAAATAAGACCACCATAATTATTACTAAAAAGTATTCTGTAATGCTCTTACGCTCATCAATATAATTTCTTACAAATCTGCGGGCTGGCCCCTTATCTCGAAAGGGTAATGCACTCTCTTCGCCACGCATATAGGCAGCTCTAGCTTCAATTCTTCTAAGCCGTGCCTGCTCCTTTAGAGCACGCTTTGCCTCTTTGCTTGCAGAGGGTGAAAGTGAAGAGACCTTTAATTTTGCCTCAGCATCTTTACGCTTTGGAGTCGGTTTACCTTTTTTCTCAGCCATGTGATTAAGGTAGGGCCAACATTCGCTCTAATGCAACTTTTGCATACTTTGCAACCTCGTCATTAACCTTAATCTGATTAACAATTTGGCCGGCCACCAATGATTCCATCGCCCAAACTAAGTGAGGTAGGTCAATTCGATTCATAGTTGAGCAGTAGCAGATAGTTTTATCAAGAAATATCACCTGCTTATCTGGATTTTCATTGGCAAGGCGTTGCACCAAATTTAGTTCAGTACCAACCGCCCACTTAGAGCCAGCTGGGGACTGGGTGATGGTTTTTATTATCATCTCAGTGCTACCAACTACATCTGAATTTGCTACCACCTCATGTTGACACTCAGGATGAACGAGAACCTTTACTCCTGGCAGTAGTGCTCTAGCTTGCTCGATATTGGCGAGCGAAAATCGACCATGAACTGAGCAATGGCCTCGCCATAAAATAACCTTTGCGGAGATGATTTGATCATCAGTTAAGCCACCATTTGGCTGCCACGGATTCCAAGTTACACATTCTTCTAACTTAAGTCCTAAGGATAAGACCGCGGTATTTCTTCCCAAATGTTGATCGGGTAGGAATAAAATTTTTTCGCCAGATTCAAATGCCCACCTCATAGCCCGCATGGCATTTGAAGAGGTGCAGACAGCGCCATTGTTTTTACCAGTAAATGCTTTAATAGCAGCAGATGAGTTCATATAAGTTATTGGAATGGTTTTTTTAGCTACATTCAATTTTTCTAAAACCTGCCAACAATCTTCAACTTGAGTTGCTGTTGCCATATCAGCCATTGAGCAACCAGCTGCTAAATCTGGCAAAATTACTTTTTGATCTTTAGTAGTTAAAATATCGGCACTTTCAGCCATGAAATGCACGCCACAAAAGAAAATAAACTCTGCACCTGGATTTTGAGCAGCTGCTTGCGCCAACTTAAATGAGTCGCCTCTAATATCGGCAAAGGCAATAACCTCATCTCGTTGGTAGTGATGACCTAGAACCATTGCTTTAGCACCAAGGGTTGCCCGAGCGGCTTTAGCTCGGGCAACTAGATCAGGATCACTTGGTGATGGTAGAGCGCCATCACAAGAAACTCCGCGCTCGCTCTTAAGGTCACTCTCTTTACCTAGGAGCAGTATCTCTGTTATTCCCATAGGCGGAGTGTAAACGCTCACAGGTTTTGGTGCAGAAATCATCTTGTTTTGCTAGTAACCTATGAGCCTAGGAAAAATTGGAGAGCAGTGAGTATGAGCACAGAGACAACTAGTACAACCGATATTTCAATATCTACTAAGGGTATTTCTCTAACCGATGTGGCTGCTGAAAAAGTTTCGGCATTACTACTTCAAGAAGGTAGAGATGATTTAAGTCTACGTGTTGCTGTACAACCTGGAGGTTGCTCTGGCCTTCGCTACCAACTTTACTTTGATGATCGTCAACTAGATGGTGATACTGTTTCAGAGTTTGCTGGCGGAAAGGTAAAGGTAGTAACCGACAAGATGAGTACCCCATACTTATTGGGCGCCTCAATTGATTTTGTAGACACCATTCAAAAGCAAGGTTTTACAATTGATAATCCAAATGCTCAAGGTTCCTGTGCTTGCGGAGACTCTTTTAATTAATTATTTCTAAGCTTTAAAATATTTTCTTTCAAGGCTAAGCAGAAATCTGCAACTACTTGCTCAGTCATTTCTTTATGAATAGTTAATCTAATGTTGCCCGTAATTGGCCTACCCATTGCTGCTAGGACATGACTTGGCTGCATATCAGCAGATTTACAAGCCGAGCCCGAGTCAATTGCAAACCCTGCATCCTCTAGCGCCAAAAGAAGCCGATCTGCCTCAACCCCTTTAATTGAAATTGAGATATTTTTACTTAAGCCAGTTAAGTTGGATGCAATATCCACCTCGGTAATCTGGTCACAGATGTAATCAATTATGAACTTCTTTAGTTTTGGCCGAATATCTACTTGAGTTGCATAGTTTTCAATCGCCACCGCACTTGCTAAGACCAAGGCCAGTGAAAAGGAGTTAGGGACTCTGATTAAATCATTATGGGGTAGGGGATTTCGCCATTTAGAGTTGGATTTAATTACTAAAATTCCAACTCCGGAAGGTCCAGCCCAAGAAGTGCTATCAAAAAGAGCACATTGATATTGAAATGTAGGCAGGTAATCAATCCCGCTACTTGTGCAATCAGCAAAGATCTGGCATTTGCTTACTGGTGCTGATTGGATATTTCCAGTTTCACCATTTGCAACCTGCCAAATCAGTAAATCTTGTGGATTTACTAAACCCTCCTCAATTACACCCTGCTGATCAACTCCAAGTAAGTTCACTGATCGACCTAAATTTTTTTCAGCAGCTGCAACTGCAAATACTTTTTGTCGGTCAATGGTTGAGTAATGCAGCGTGCTCTGTGAATTTAATAAACCTTGTATTCCAATTTGAAAGCCCAAATCACTTTCGCCAAGAAACTCAATCTCATCCGGCCTAGTGTTTAGATGTTTGGCGATACTTTCCCGAGCCTGCTGCAATAGCAAAGCAGTTTGGCGTGATTGATTATTTATTTTTGATGGATCTGGCCAGCCTTTTGCGAACAGCTCAGATAACAATGATGCCGATGCTGAATGGAGAACTCTTTCCTGCTGGAAGTTGCCTGTGATGCGAACCACCTAGTACCCCCATCTACGCCAGTGCGACTTTGCTAGAGCAGAAGGTTATCCTTAACCCTATGCGCCGGCCTCACCTTAAACCAGCTCTTAGCCTCGCTGCCCTGGCTCCACTTTTGGCTGGCTGCGCGAGTAATGAAATCTCAGGTCTTGGCTTTGAAGAGGGTGTATCAAGCGTCAATGATCATGCTTTATCGCTTTGGCAAGGGGCTTGGATTGCAGGAGCTGTTGTTGGAATTTTTACCTTAATTTTGATCTTATGGCCAGCTTTCTTCCATCGTAAGAAAGATGAGAATTTTCCAAAGCAAACTCAATATAACATTCCAGTTGAGATCGCCTACACATTGATTCCATTTTTAATTGTGGCAGTACTTTTCTATTTCACAGTGCAACGTGAATCTAGAATTTTAAAGATTTCTCCTGACTCTCAAGTCTCGCACTACATTGATGTAGTTGGGTTTCAGTGGTCGTGGCAGTTTAAGTATAAGGATGCTGGAGATTTTAAGAGCGCTACAGTGACTGGTTCTCCTGCGCAGCCACCAACACTTTATTTGCCACAAGGTGAAAAAGTTCGTTTTACTTTAGATGCTAATGATGTTGTCCATGGATTTTGGATTCCAGCCTTTATGATCCAGATGCAAAATCTGCCAGGGGTTACAAACCAATTGGAGTTCACTGCAAATAAGCTCGGCACCTACCCAGGTAGATGTAATATTTTGTGCGGCAGAAACCATGCGCAAATGCTATTTACTGTTAAGGTTGTTACTCCACAGGAGTATCAAAGCTATATTGAAGGTTTAGTAGCCCAAGAGAAAGCAGCAATAGCATGACTACCTACGCCACTCGTCCAACAATTACCACCTCTATGGTAGCTCCTGCGCCAACCTCTAAGGGTCGCCTGGCTGTTAAGTGGCTAACCTCTACAGATCATAAAACAATTGGATATTTATATTTAATGACATCATTTGCATGGTTCTTAATTGCCGGATTACTTGCACTTGTATTAAGAGGAGAGCTGGCTCGCCCAGGACTACAGTTTTTAAGCACTGAACAATACAACCAAGTCTTTACCATGCATGGCACCATTATGCTTTTAATGTTTGCAACCCCATTATTTGTCGGATTTGCGAATGTGATTATGCCGCTACAGATAGGTGCAGCTGATGTTGCCTTCCCTCGCCTAAATATGCTCTCCTATTGGTTGTATTTATTTGGTGGCACTATGGCATTTGCTGGATTTTTAACTCCAGGTGGCGCTGCATCATTTGGATGGACTGCTTATGCACCTCTTTCAAGTAGCGAGTTCTCACCTGGTATTGGTGCTGATCTTTGGTTGGTGGGGCTAGCAATTGGTGGTTTGGGAACAATTTTAGGTGGCGTAAATTTTGTAACTACCATTTTAACTATGCGGGCTCCTGGAATGACTATGTTTAGAATGTCAATATTTAGTTGGAACGTTTTATTAACTTCAATTTTGGTATTGATTGCATTCCCACCATTAGCCGCAGCATTTTTAGCTGAACTTTTATCAACACTTCTAATTACTTGTAAGTTATTACCATAAGAGAGGAAGTTAGCAGCAGTAAAGAATGATGTAAACACGTTATCATTTGGTTTACCAAACGTTGCTACTAAAGAAGCTTCTGAATCAATTGTAGTTACCTTATCAACAGGTCCCCATTGGAAAGCTCCAGCGAATCCTCCTGCATTCCTAGATACAGATGGAACGACTAATGTTAAGTCTTTCTCTGTAACCAATACGCCTGGTGAAAGCTGAAATGCCATTTTATTCTCCTTATAATGTTATGT
>CAYFKM010000005.1:26811-30696 GCA_964344025.1 uncultured Candidatus Nanopelagicus sp.
TTCCCACCATTAGCCGCAGCATTTTTAGCTTTAGAATCTGATCGATTATTTGGTTCGCATATTTTTGATCCAGCAAATGGTGGAGCCATGTTGTGGCAACACCTATTTTGGTTCTTTGGTCACCCCGAGGTTTATATTTTAGCTTTGCCATTTTTTGGTATCGCAACTGAAATTTTGCCAGTCTTTTCTCGTAAACCAATCTTTGGCTATAAGGGATTAATTGCCGCAACTATTGCTATTGCCGCCCTATCCGTTGCGGTTTGGGCTCACCATATGTATGCCAGCGGACAGGTGCTATTGCCGTTTTTCTCATTTATGACATTTCTAATTGGTGTGCCTACTGGAGTTAAGTTCTTTAACTGGATCGGCACTATGTGGCGAGGTTCAGTTACCTTTGAAACTCCGATGCTGTGGGTGATGGGATTTTTAGTCACATTCTTATTCGGTGGAATTACTGGAATTATTCTGGCCTCACCACCACTTGATTTTGCAGTCTCTGCCTCCTACTTTGTCGTCGCCCACTTTCACTACGTTCTATTTGGAACTGTAGTCTTTGCGATGTTTGCCGGCTTCTACTTCTGGTGGCCAAAGTTCACTGGTCGCATGCTTGATGAAACTCTAGGTAAAATCCATTTCTGGACTTTGTTCTTTGGATTCCACTTAACATTCTTAATCCAACACTGGATGGGTATTAAGGGTTTTCCAAGAAGGTATGCAGATTATCTGGCAACTGATGGCTTCACATTTATGAATATGGTTTCAACAGTTGGTTCTGGATTGCTGGCATTATCGATGATTCCATTTTTTATGAATCTATGGATCTCTAGAAACTCACCAAAGGTAGAAAGTGATGATCCTTGGGGATATGGCTCTTCATTAGAGTGGGCTACATCTTGTCCACCACCTCGCCACAACTTCACCTCAATGCCTCGAATTAGAAGTGAGCGACCTGCATTTGATCTTCACTACCCACATATGGCACAAAAGGCTAAGCATTAATGAAAACAAGTTGGATCCTATTTGTTGGTTTATCTATCTTCTATGCCATCCTTACAGTTATCTACTGGCAGGTTGGTGGCGAGCCAGTTGGCATAACTGCAATCTCACTAAGTGCAGGGTTGGCATTAATTGTTGGCTTTTATCTTTGGTTTACTAACCGTAGATTAGGAAATGTATTACCTGAAGATAACCAGCAGGGTGAGATTGCGGATTCAGCTGGTGAGTTGGGCTTTTTTTCACCTCACTCTTGGTGGCCGCTACCAGTTGGATTATCTGCATGTGCAGTCGGATTAGGTTTAATAATTGGTTGGTGGTTGGTATTAATAGCAGTTGGCGCATTAATAATTTCAATTTTGGGGTTGGTACTGGAGTACGAGCGTCCTTCAACATCAGCCCATTAATTCAGAATATAAATAAAAGCGAATAAATAAGGACGAATAAATAATGGAAGTTCGTGCCGAGATAATTGAGACTCAAACTCCACTTTTATTTAAGGTGCAGATTGAGATAAATGCATCGGCCAATAAAATTTTTGATTTTATATCAATGCCAAGTAATCACCCCTTAATGGATGGCTCGGGCACGGTTAAGGGCTCACTTAAAGGTCCAGAAAAGCTTTACTTAGGAGCGAAATTTGGTATGAGGATGAAAGTAGGAATCCCATATTTTATAACAAATCAAGTTGTAGAGTTTAAAGAAAATAATGTAATTGCTTGGCAGCACCTGTTACGAAATGTTTGGCGATATGAATTGCAGGCCATTAATGAAAATTCAACTCTGGTAATTGAAAGTTGGGATGGTAGAAGGGCATTATCAAAATGGTGGGTGAGTGATGCAAAAACTTGGGAGCCAAAAGCTATGGCAAAGACATTGGTAAATTTAAAGCAAATTTGCGAAGATAAAAAAACTAGCGATTAATTAGAGGATTAATAATTGCTGCCAAGATACTTGGTCGGTTGGTAATTTTCTCTTCAAGATCAGCAGCAACTGTGGCCTTAAAACCCGCATTCACCTCTAAGTATCGAATTGGTTCTGGCTCCCACCTTCCAATTTTTTGCCCAACAAATGGCAAATTTTCTACTCTTTTATTGCTAATTATTGAGGCTAATGTTTTTGCAACTAAATAAGCAAGAGTCACACCATCCCCGACATAGCCACCAATTTCGGCATGACCACTTTTTTGGTCGAAGTTTAGATAGGCCTGCCACTTTCGAGTAAGAGCTACTGCACCACCCCATCGATACTCAAATTTGGCATCAGCAATTTGAGGAAACCAGGATTTAGCCCTTCTTTCTAAAGCTGAGTGCATTCGATTATCAATTTCACTTCGTTCAGAAAGTCTTGAGAATAATTTATACCTCACACCTCTACCGCCAATTGCTAACCTGCCATCTCCAGTAATTTGAGCATATGTGATTAGATGGCATGCTTCTTGAAACGTAGCTCGTTGAAAATTTCTTATTTGAGAGATTACATCTTTAGGTAATGGTTCAGTTGCGACCATTAGGGAGTAAATTGGAATTTGCCGATTTCCCATCCAACTTTTAGGCGTAAAGGCCTCAGTAGCTCTAATCGAAATTGAGCATGGTATTTCAAAACCATTTACCGCTACCTTGCCTTGCATAATTTTTAGGACTTGGGATTTTTCATAAATCTCAACACCGAGATTTTGTAGATAATTAGCTAGCGATCTGGCTAGAGCAAATGGATTTATTGCAGCACAATGAGGTGTATAGACACCACCTAATGCTGATGGAATGTTAATTAGATCTTGGGTTTGAGTTCTATTAAGTACTTTATGCTCAGAATCAATTTCCGATGAGATTCGAGTGAGTTGGGCTGAATTTCGGGCAAATACTAATGCGCCGCCCTTGGCATAATCTATTTGCCAATTATTTTTAGCAGCAATCTCTCCAATCTCATCTATTGACTCGATTAAGGCAGATCTAAGGGCATTAAAGCTTTGTAGACCATGCTCTTTAATTAATCGTTGATTAGATGTCGGATACTCTGCCGAAGCCCAACCACCATTTCTGCCACTAGCGCCAAATCCAACATACTCTTTTTCAAAGATTGCGATCGAAAGTGCGGGCTGTAATTGCTTTAAGTGGTAGGCACTCCACAAGCCACTAAATCCGCCACCAATAATCACTACATCAAACTCTTTACTCATATTGATTGCAGGCCGATACTGAATTGATTGTCTCTGTTGCCAGAGCGAGGTGTTCATATCATTAAGTATAAGGTGTTACTGATTGAAGATGAGATCAGTTATCCTATGAAAAATTTAGTGGTGACCACTTTCTAGCTCTTTAACCTCAGCAGCAGTTGGTTTAGCAATATTCTCAGCATTTGCCGCACTTAATTTTGCTTGAATCCTTGCCCGAATTCCCTTTGGATTTATCACACCTCGGGAATCCTCTTTAACTAACTCAATTGCAGCAGGCTGTTCATGTTGAGTTAGAGCAAATTTCTTAGCAGGTGATAACTCCTCATGAACTTCGATAAATTCTCCATGTGGCAGCATAACTAATCTGCCAGTCTCTCTGCCATGCAGAACCAACTCGCGATCCTTGCGCTGCAAAGATAAACAAATGCGCTTAGTTATCACAAATGCAAGTGGCGGAAAGACAATTATTCCAATTCGTGAAAACCACATAATTTGATTAATTGTTAAATCAAAGTGAGTAGCAATAATGTCATTTCCACCATTGATCATTGCAATCACCATAAAGGTCAGCGACATAGCACCTAAAGCTGTGCGATTAGGCACATTTCTTGGTCTATCTAACAAATGGTGTTCACGTTTATCACCGGTAATCCAACTTTCAATAAATGGATAGAGCGCCATTCCAGTGAAGATAATGCCCGGAATGATTAAGCCAG
>CAYFKM010000005.1:30706-32320 GCA_964344025.1 uncultured Candidatus Nanopelagicus sp.
ATATACCAATCTGGTTGCGAACCAGCTGAGATCTGCGCTGGGGTGTATGGTCCATAAAGCCAAATCGGGTTAATTGATGCCACTGCACCTAAGAATGCTGTGATTCCAAATACGATAAAGAAGAAACCACCAGCCTTTGCCATGTAGACCGGCATGAGTGGATAGCCAACAACATTTTTCTCTGTTCGTCCAGGTCCTGGATACTGCGTATGCTTTTGATACCAAACCAACATTAGGTGAATAGAAATTAGCGCTAAGAATATGCCAGGTAAAAGTAGTACGTGAACTATATAAATTCTTGGAATAAATACCTCACCAGGAAATGCACCACCAAAGGCAAAAAATGATAGATATGTTCCAACTACTGGAATTGATTGAATAATTGCATGTGCGATTCTGATTCCAGTACCAGATAGAAGATCATCAGGTAGTGAGTAACCCAAGAAGCCTTCAACAATTGCTAGCGTCAAAAGTGCAACTCCTAAAATCCAATTGAATTCACGTGGTTTCCTAAAGGCACCAGTAAAAAATACTCTAAGCAGGTGGACCACAATTGCCGCCACAAAAATTAATGCAGCCCAATGATGAATTTGTCGCATTAATAAACCACCACGCACATCAAAGGAGATGTGCAGGGTTGAGGCGTAGGCAGCGCTCATTTCAACATCTTTTAATGGTTGGTAACTACCTTCATAGACCACATGTCGCATTGATGGATCAAACCAAAATGTTAAAAATGTTCCAGAGAGAAGCAAAATAACAAATGAGTAAAGGGCAATCTCACCCAACATAAATGACCAGTGATCTGGAAAAACCTTATTTAAATTCTTTTTTAACCAAGCTGCAGCACCTGTTCGCTCATCAACATAATTTGCTACATTGCCAGCAATTCTTTCACGGGCGGTCATGATTTCCTCTCCCAAAAACTTGGGCCCACTGCTTCAGTAAATGGTTGTTTTGCAATTAAGTAGCCATCAGCATCGACGGTAATAGCTAATTGTGGCAGAGGACGGGCGGCTGGACCAAAGATTACCTTTGCGGCACGGGTCACATCAAAGGTGGATTGGTGACATGGGCAGAGTAGGTGTTTGGTGCTTTGCTCATAAAGTGCCACCGCACAACCCATATGTGAGCAAATCTTTGAGAAGGCAATAATTCCTTCATAGGTCCAAGATAATCTCTCAGAATCTAATTGAAACTCAGCAGGACGTAATCGAATTAATAAGACCGCATCCTTAGCAATATCCTCTAACTTACGCTCTTTTCCAGCAGCTAACTCCGGCATAACTTGAGCTACTGCGCCTACCTCTAAATCACTAGGTTTAATTGGGCGATCACCTGGATCGGTTACTAATCTGGTGCCCCTCTTCCAGGAGGTTTCATTTAAAGAGTTGCCTGGCAGAGGACCTAGATCTCTTAATAACAAAACCGCTGGCAAGCCCGCTAACCCCGCTGCCGCAGCTAAGCTTCGTTTGATTAATGGTCGACGTCCTAAGCCAGCAGCCTCTGCTCCTGCTTTAGCAGTTTGCACAAAAGCATCTCGATCTGACTCTTCTGATTTTAATTCATGCCGTTCGGCAATAACCTCTTGATCGGGCATTAAAGTCTTTGCCC
>CAYFKM010000006.1:0-4268 GCA_964344025.1 uncultured Candidatus Nanopelagicus sp.
GGCCGGACTTCCTGTAGCCGATGTATCAGGAGTATTGCTTAGCAATGGAAACATTCGGGCGTATGTATTTGCCCAAAATCAAGGAATAGTTGTTGCAGATTCAAGCGATGGCAAGACTTTCACCCAAGTGGGTAATGCTTTTGGTGGGGATAAGGGCCAGGGTATGCCGAGAGTTGTGAAACTTTCAGATGGCAGGTTTCGAATGTACAACATGGTTGGGGGAGGAATCGACTGTTCAACATCTACAGATGGAATAAATTTCACAGTGGAAAAGGCATTATGTATCAAAGCATCAGATTTTCCGAGCGCACCTAACGGCCTAACTGGCGCCGCACTTGTTAAATTATCAGACGGCTCTTTGCGTGCCTACTTTTCCGACATGGTCAAAGCGGGAACAGGACCAGACCCTCATTTAGTTTTCTCCGCAAAATCCACCGATGGATTGAATTGGATAGCAGATAGCGGGGTCAGAGTTGGGCAAGGTTCTTCGATAACAAGAAGTGCTGAACATCCCGCAGTGATTGCACACTCAGATGGGAGCGTAACCCTCTTTTATTATGACAATGGAGCGCGGCCAATCAAAGAAGCGAACGGAAAGTGGAAGATGGATAGCACCGGTCAAGGAGTTTGGTATGCAACTAGTACAGATAATGGATTAACTTTTAGTGGCGAGAAAAGGCTTGACTTTCCTCCAAGCGTAAAGCGAAGTTTTGGAAATGATCCAGATCTTTTCCTGGATAAGAGTGGCAAGATAATTTATTGGGGTGGGGACTTTGACCCAGCAGTTGGCGGAACGATTGGCGCTTATGAGTTGACTGTATCTGCACAGCAAACTCCCACACAAACTGCAAAGTCGGGGAAAATGGTTACATTCACTTGCAAGAAAGGAAATCAAAGTGTCAAAAGTAAAGGTCCGGTAGCTAAATGCCCGTCAGGCTGGAAATTATCTAAATAAACTTTGTACTTGTTTGCAGACTAACCATTACGCTTCGAAACTTTGATTTTGTGGACGATACTGGGATCGAACCAGTGACCCCTTCCATGTCAAGGAAGTACGCTACCGCTGCGCTAATCGTCCGTGGTTTTAGTCTACTAGCGACCGAAATCATCCTCAATTCGCTCAATATCATCTTCGCCAAAATAACTTCCAGTTTGGACCTCTATAAATATTAATTCACTATCTCCGGTGTTACTTATGCGATGGGCGCTTCCTTGCGGCACAGCAATTATTGATCCGCGTAATACTGGAATTATTTTGCCTTCAAGAGTTACCTCACCAACACCGTCGGTTACATACCAATGTTCACTGCGTTTTTGATGTCTTTGGTATGAGAGTCTTTTTCCTGGTAATACATGAATTGATTTAACCTTATAGGTCGCACCTTCTTGTAATACCTCATATCGTCCCCATGGACGTTCTGATTTTTCTAGCATGAAGTAACTTTAACCCTTAAACTAGATGAGTGAGTAATTCATCTGCCAAACCTGCCAAATTACCTTCAAATCAATTTGATCATTTTTATAAGGGTGGGTATCGGATTGGCAAACTTCGCAATGGACCAGGTGGTCCAATGCGGCCAGAGGAGTGGATTGCATCTACCACCACCCGCTTTGGCGAAAAGATTAATGGGCTATCTAAATTGCCCTCTGGAGCATTGCTTAAGGATGAAATTAATTCAAATCCAATCCAGTGGCTTGGTCAAAGGCATGTTGAAAAATATGGCATCTCCACCGAGCTATTAGTTAAGTTATTAGATCCAGATCAAAGACTGCCAGTGCATTACCATCCAGATCAAAGATTTGCTAAAGATAATTTGCAACTAAACCATGGAAAAACTGAGGCTTGGATAGTTTTGGATGCACCCATTGGGGCTCGAGTTGGAGTTGGTTTTAAAAAGAGAATGCAAAAAAGTCAGGTTGCACAATTGGTAGCAGATCATGATTCAACTAGTTTACTAAACTCGCTAGAGTTTAAAAATGTTAAAGCTGGGGATGCGGTATTTGTGCCAGCTGGTGTGCCACATGCAATCGAGGCGGGAATATTTGTATTGGAGTTGCAAGAGCCAACCGATCTGTCCATATTGCTCGAGTGGGATGGTTTTGCAGTTGATGGAGATAAGGATGGACATTTAAATCTGGGATTTGATACCGCACTTGATGCACTGCGATTAGAGCCATTGAGTATGGATCAACAATCACAAATAGTTAGTAGATTTGAGGAAAAAGAGAGTGCATCACATCAGATATTTAAATCAATTGCAGATCAATTCTTTAGAGCGGATTACTTAACAGGGGATAGCAAAAAGGTGGAAGCTGGATTTGGAGTGTTTTTGGTTTTATCTGGTGAAGGGGTTATGAATTTTGGAAATAGTGAGCAATTGAGAGTAAGCAGAGGCGATGCGGTTGTGATTCCATACAATGCTGGTGAGTTTTCAATTGAAAACTGCGCTGGCATACTCTCTCGTCCACCAAAAGCGTAAAAAGTTTGGAGGTCGGAACGGGATTTGAACCCGTGTAGCGGGATTTGCAGTCCCGAGCCTCGCCTCTCGGCCATCCGACCTAGCTTTGATAATTGAAATCCTTAAAATGCTTTTTGGTGGAGCGGACGACCGGGTTCGAACCGGCGACCTGAACCTTGGCAAGGTTCCGCGCTACCAACTGCGCTACGTCCGCGTATTTCAGAGGGTGAAATCTATCGCATTTTGCCACTGCGAGCACAATTGTATTTTTTTTAACCGAAAACTGCCGTTGGCGGTAGCGTTCAAACATGGATAATTTCAATTCCACCTTTTGGATGGCAGGCCGGCTAGCAACAGGTTGTGTTGAGATTTCAAATGATCCAAGCTGTTTAGATCAAGGTGGATTCTGGGCAGTGGTAAATACCTTTGAAGGTAAATGGATTTGTGCAAGATTTAATAATGTAATTGATAGCAAGTTGCCTGTTAGTAATTGGCAGGGCTTAGATCAGGCTTGGCAATCATCTCAATCCCAATCAGTATATGAAAATAATGTGAAATTAATAAGAGAAAGAATTGCCCTTGGTGATATTTATCAGGTGAATCTATGCCGAGTTTTAACAACTTACTCAAACCAGTCACTTCTTGGGCTTGCCGGAAAATTACAACAATCTAATCCTGCACCATTTGCCTCTTACCTAAGTCTTCCTGGACTTGAAATTGCATCTGCATCGCCAGAGTTATTTCTAGAGCGCAAAGGTGGGGTTATAAAAACAACACCAATCAAAGGCACCTCTAGGGCTGATGATTTTGGTGAGAAAGATCGTGCTGAAAATGTGATGATTGTAGATTTAATGCGAAATGATTTTGGTGCAATTTGTCTTCCAGGAAGTGTTGATGTGCCTAGATTATTAGCAAGTGAATCGCATCCCGGGTTGTATCACTTGGTTTCTGATATCACTGGAAGATTAAAAGCTGGATTAAAGTGGAGTGAATTACTCCCTAGCCTCCTTCCAGCAGGCTCAATTAGTGGTGCGCCCAAGTCATCAGCTTTAAAGGTAATTAAGGAGCTAGAAAAAATTGATCGAGGTCCATACTGTGGAGTAATTGGTTGGGTTAATAATGATCAGGCAGTTTTGTCTGTTGGGATTCGCATCTTCTGGTCAATAAATGATGGCAAGATAAACTTTGGCACTGGCGCTGGAATTACCTGGCAAAGCGATGCAAATAGTGAGTGGGAAGAGACGCAGTTGAAGGCAAATAGATTAATCTCAATAGCATCTGGAGTATTAGTTTGAAGCTATTAGTTAATGGTCAAATTAAATCTGCAGTCGATCAACTACCTTACTCAGAGGCCTTAATTCGTGGTGATGGATTATTTGAGAGTATTTTAACCCTAGATGATAAAGCAGTTGCTTTAGACCACCATTTATCTCGCCTTGAAAAGTCAGCTTCAAAATTACAAATTGCTTTACCTGCGATTATTGATATTAAAGTAGGGATCACAAAATTATTACAGGGTGAAATTGGTCAGGCAAAACTTCGGCTGGTCATATTAAGTGATGGTAATTGGTTTGTAAGCCTAGAGCCACTTTCACCGCCTTTAGTATCAATCTCACTTACAAAATTTGAAACTCCAATTTTTACTAAGGGTGCTTTGGTAGGTAATAAATCAACCTCTTATGGTTTATCTATGCTGGCGGTAAGAAGAGCACAAGCACTTGGCTTTGACGACTCTATATTTGTAAATGAAGAGGGCTATGTTGTTGAAACTGGATTTTCCAACCTATTAATTTTAAAGGATTCAAAGTG
>CAYFKM010000006.1:4444-31817 GCA_964344025.1 uncultured Candidatus Nanopelagicus sp.
ATCAGTTTAAAGTAAAGTTATTTAGTAACATAAACCCATGAGTCCAATTATAAAAAGAGTATTAATTGGCATTATCGGTGGGTTAATCACCTTAGTGGGAGTGGTGGCCTTAATTGCACCAGGGCCTGGTTGGTTAATTATTTTTACTGGACTTGGAATATTAGCCACAGAGTTTGCTTGGGCTGCTCGGGTTCTTACTTCTGCCAAAGGAGTTGCATCCCGTGCTGCAGATGCTGCAAAAATTCAAAAAAAGCATCAACTCATGCTTTTTGCTGGGTTATCTGTAGCATCTTTGATTTTTCTAGTTATTTGGTATGAATACCTTCGTTAATAACACCTCTTTATCCTTTGCTTTGCTAACCTAGTGTTGTGTTAGGCCAAATAAAAGTTACTATTGATGGTAAATCAACCTCGATAGATCCTGATAAGCGGCCAACCCACCTATTTGAAGACCGTAGTGATGTTGTAGTTTGCCGAATCAATGGCCAACTCCAAGATTTATGGAGTCCACTTAAAGATTTAGATGTTGTGGAGTCAGTGAGTATTGATTCACCGGATGGTCTAAATGTATTGCGCCATTCAACTGCACATGTCTTAGCGCAAGCTGTTCAGGAGGTTTTTCCTGAGACTAAATTAGGAATTGGACCTCCGATTAGGGATGGTTTTTACTACGATTTTGATCCCAAAAATCCTTTTACGCCAGATGATTTAGAAAAATTAGAAAGTGGCATGCGGAAAATCATTAAGGCAGGCCAAAGGTTTCGAAGGCGTGTGGTAGCTGAGAAAGATGCTTTGGCTGAGTTAAAGGCTGAACCATATAAATGTGAATTAATTGGTCTGAAGTCGGCAGCGATCGAAGGTGATTCTTCGGTAGAAGTTGGTGGTAGTGAATTAACTATTTATGACAATTTAGGTAGAGATGGAAATCCAGTTTGGAGTGATCTGTGTCGAGGTCCACACCTGCCTTCAACTAAACACATTCCAGCTTTTAAGTTGATGCGCTCAGCAGGTGCCTATTGGCGTGGGTCTGAAAAAAATCCAATGCTACAAAGAATTTATGGAACTGCTTGGCCAACTCAAAAGGCACAGGAAGATTATCTGCATCTGCTCGAAGAGGCTGAAAAGCGTGATCACCGAAAATTAGGAGCTGAGTTAGATCTATTTTCTTTTCCGGAGGAAATTGGTTCTGGATTAGCTGTCTTTCATCCCAAGGGTGGAATCATCCGAAGGGCGATGGAGGATTACTCGAGAAAACGGCATGAGGAAGAGGATTACCAATTTGTTTATTCGCCTCATCTAACTAAAGCAGCACTATTTGAGACTAGCGGACATTTGCAATGGTATGCCGATGGAATGTATCCACCTATGGAGATGGATGAAGAGTTTCATGCTGATGGCACGATTAAAAAAGCTGGCCAAAAGTATTACATGAAGCCTATGAATTGCCCTTTTCACAACTTAATCTATAAATCCTCTTCAAAGTCATACCGGGACTTACCACTTAGGCTGTTTGAATTTGGGACCGTATACAGATACGAAAAATCTGGTGTAGTTCACGGAATAACTCGAGCTCGAGGATTTACTCAGGATGATGCCCATATTTATTGCACCAAAGAGCAGATGCCAGAAGAGCTGGATTCACTACTTACTTTTGTACTTAATTTATTAAGAGATTATGGACTAACCGATTTCTACTTGGAGCTATCAACAAAAAATCCAGAAAAATCAGTTGGCGATGACAAAGACTGGGAGAGTGCCACTGAAGCGTTGCGGCAAGCCGCTGCCAAACAAAAACTAGAGTTAGTTTTGGATCCAGGTGGGGCAGCATTTTATGGACCGAAGATTTCTGTTCAAGCAAAGGATGCAATTGGTCGCACCTGGCAAATGTCTACAATTCAAGTAGATTTTCAACTACCCCAACGATTTAATTTAGGTTATGCCGCATCTGATGGCAGCATTAAACAACCAGTAATGATTCATCGTGCACTATTTGGTTCAATTGAGCGTTTTTTTGGAGTCCTCACAGAGCATTATGCTGGAGCATTCCCGCCCTGGTTGGCACCTGTACAGGTCAGAGCAATTCCAGTTGCAGAATCCTTCACTCCTTATCTTTTAGATGTTGTAAAACAGTTCAGGCAGGCCGGAATAAGAGTAGATATAGACAGCTCCGATGATCGCATGCAAAAGAAGGTTAGAAATGCTCAATTGGAGAAGGTGCCATTTATGATGATTGCTGGGGAGGAAGATCAGAAAGTAAATGCAGTTTCATTTCGATATCGAAATGGCGAGCAAAAGAATCAAATTCCAATCAAGGAAGCTATTTCAGAGGTTTTAACCGCAATCAAAGATCGTAAGCAAATTTAGATGTCAGATAAATCTATCTCTGGTGGCGCAGGTATGCCTGATAGTTGGCAGCGACTTTGGGCACCACATCGAATGTCATATTTAGAGGGCGAAAATCGGCCACTTCCTGGAAATGAGATTGAATGCCCATTTTGTCGAATTCCAAAATTAGATGATGAAGAGGCTTTGATAGTTTTTCGTGGCACACAGGCTTATGCAGTCATGAATCTTTACCCCTATAACGCTGGGCATCTTTTGATTTGTACTAATCGACATGTGGCTGAGTTACCGGAATTAACTCAATCCGAACAAAATGAGGTAACCGCACTTACCGCACATGCTATGAAAGTATTGAGAAAGGTAAGTAATGCAATTGGATTTAATGTTGGCATAAATCAGGGAAGTGTCTCTGGTGCAGGTATTGCTAGCCATTTTCATCAACATGTGGTCCCAAGGTGGGCAGGTGATTCAAATTTTATGCCGATCATTGGAAAGACAAAGGTACTTCCGCAATTACTTCAGGATAGTAGAGCGCTACTGGCCTCTGGTTGGAATCAGATTTAAAAATCGCTTTACTTCAGCAATTCCCAAATTGTTTCTCAAAATAAGTGGAATGGCCGGAATGAGTAATCCTTGAACAAACTGATCCCAGCCACCTTCGCTTAGAGCTGCCGATAACTCTTCTTTAAAATCTAAAACTAATTCACGATGCTCTTTTTCACTTGGAATATGTGCAGCCTTACCAGCAGAGTAATCCGTAATCATTTGATCCTCAAGATTTATGACTGCAGTTGGCTGGCCATCATCAGCGTGAAGCACTAAATAGGGAGTTAAGACCGGTTCCAGCATCTTGCCCACAATTGCGCACATATCCTCAAAATCGACATCGCCATTTTCAAAATCAATTACTATTACAATCGTTGGAATATATAACTCGCGAAATGTAGGCCAATTATTTAGAATCTTTGAATCGATTCCATTTTTCGCACTTGCAACCACTACAACCACATCAGCTGTAATTAAAGTTGGATCTTGGATATCGGCGACTGGCAACCCTAAAGCGGAGGCGATTTGCTGATTCTCAGGAGAAATTCCGAGAATGAACCGAGCGTTAATTAGGTTACTCATCGGTGGTAAGCCTACGATGGGAATTATGTTGCAGCGTTCATTACGCGGTCCAGTCGCCAAAATTATCTCGCCAATTGTTAAGAATTTGGTCAAATTAGGCGTGAGTGCAAATGTGATATCGACAATTGGTGGTTTTGGAACGATATTTTGCGCCTTATATTTTTTTCCAAAGGGCGAGTTTTTTATAGGGGTAATTTTCGTCTGTCTGTTTGTGCTTTCAGATCTCTTTGATGGCGCGGTAGCAAGAGCATCACGCAAAGGAGAAAACGCATGGGGTGCGTTATTGGATTCAACTTTAGATCGTGCAAGTGATGCCGCCATCTTCTTTGGTGGTTTCCTCTTTTTCAATCAAACTTCAGATCCACTCGTGGTTCTATTTTTAATTGCAGTTTCAGCCTCCTTTCTCGTCTCCTACATTAGGGCTCGGGCCGAATCCTTATCGATCACATGCACTGGGGGATTAGCGGAGAGAAGTGAGCGATTAATAATTGTGCTTACAGCTTATGGACTTCACGGCCTAGGTGTTGCTTATGCGATGGCTATTGGATTATGGATTGTCACTTTGATTTCTCTCTTCACTGTGTATCAGAGGTTGATGATTGTGTACAAAGCGGTGAAGTAGTGTATTTGGTATATCTTCTTGCTTGGAAAATAGTCTCGTTTCTGCCTGAAAAAACTGCATATCAAATAGCAAATTTAGTTTCCGATTATCTCTTTAAGCGAAACGGAAAAGGAGTTAAGCGCCTTCGCAGTAACTACCGAAAAGTTCTTCCTGAAATTTCAAACAATGAGCTTGAAAATTTGACCAAACTGGGAATGAGATCCTATTTGAGATATTGGTTTGATACCTTTCGGTTGAATACCTGGAGTAAATCAAAGATTATTGAAGGCACTACTGTTAAAAGAGAGAACTTACTTCGAGATCCAATTGCATTAAAGCAGGGCTGTATCGTAGCTCTGCCACACGCTGGAAATTGGGATCATGCTGCAGCATACTTCTGTTCAACTGGAATAACTTTGACTGCAGTCGTGGAAAAGTTAAAGCCCGAGGCAATATTTAAAAAGTTTTTAGAGTATCGATCAAGTATTGGGATTGAGCCCATTAGTCACAAAGAAAAAACTATCCCAATTCTTTTAGAAAGATTGGCGGCCGGTAAATTAGTAGCACTTGTTGCTGATAGGGACATGTCAAGAAATGGTATTGAAGTTAATTTCATGGGTGGAATTGCAAAAATGCCTTCGGGTCCTGCGATTTTAGCCATAAAAAGCGGATCTCCATTACTTACCGCATATATACGTTACTTAAGTGGTGGAATCGAAATAACCTTTGATGAAACGATAAAATTGCCAATATCTGGAACTCTAGAGGAGCAAATTAAGCTAGTTACCCAATCAATGGCAGATAACTTTGCTAAACGAATAATAGAGTCTCCAGTTGATTGGCATATGTTGCAGCGGATATGGATAGATGAAGAAAATTAGAATCGGCATGGTCTGCCCATATGGCTGGGATACTCCTGGCGGTGTACAAACACATATGAAAGATTTAGCGGAGTATTTAATTAGTGAGGGCCATTATGTATCTGTTCTGGCCCCTGTCAGTGACGACTCAATCAGCATCGAAGATTATGTTGTAAATGCGGGAAAGCCGATTTCAATTCCAGTAAATGGCTCAGTTGCACGAGTCTTATTTGGACCACTTGCTAGTTCGCGGGCGAAACAATGGATAGCTGCTGGAGATTTTGATCTGCTACATTTACATGAACCAGCCATACCATCATTATCACTACTGGCTTGTTCAGCCGCTGAAGGACCAATAGTCGGAACTTTTCACGTTTCAACGCCAAAGAAAAAGGCTATTTATGCAATCGGCCCAATACTTGAACCGATTGTAGAAAAACTAACGGCTCGAATAGCAGTAAGTGAGTTAGCTAGATCGACACTTAAAGCTCATTTTGATACCGATGCGGTTGTAATACCAAATGGAATTGATGGGGAAAAATACGCAAATGCCAAGGTGAATCCAGAATATACCGGTCCAAACTCCATTGGTTTTATGGGCAGATTTGAAGAGCCAAGAAAAGGTTTACAAGTATTACTTGATTCTCTAGCGATTGTTGCTCGTTTTATACCAGATGTTAAGTATTTAATTGCAGGCCCTGGAGATAGTGAAGAATTTTTGAAGCAATTAAACCCTCAGTTGCAAAGTCGAATTGAATTCCTAGGAAGGTTAAGTGATCAGCAAAAGGAGAGTTTTCTAAAATCGGTAGATGTATATGTCGCCCCAAATACAGGTGGGGAGTCTTTTGGGATAATTCTTACCGAAGCCTTATCAGCCGGAACAGCGGTGGTTGCAAGTGATATTCCGGCATTTAAAGCGGTGTTAGAAAATGGTGAAGTTGGTGAACTTTTTAAGAATCAAGATTCTGCAGATTTGGCAAAAGTAATTGTTGGTTTACTTCGCGATGATGAAAGGCGAAAAAAACTGGCTCACAATGGAAAGTTAAGTTCCCAAAAATATGATTGGCAAGTTGTAGCAGAAAAGATTGAAAGCGTGTATGAGATGGCAATTGCTGGTGGTCAACGAGTCACACTTTCATCTGAGAATAGGTTCTGGAGTAGGCGATGAATCTAGAGAGCATAATTGCGCTCCTATTGTTGATGTCAATTGGGTGGTACTTATCTTTCTCTGCATCGCGTTTAGACAGATTGCACCACCGGGTTGAGACCTCGTGGGCAACCCTAGATTCGCTACTTCAGAAAAGGGCCGCTCTAGCACAGGAGATAGTGGTTAAATCTAATTTAGATCCTGCAACTGCCTATCTAATCTCAACCTCTGCAACAGCAGCACGGGATGCAAATCTAGTTGAGCGATCATCCGCTGAAAGTGTTTTATCTGAAGCTCTAAAACTTGTTCAGAATGCGGCTTTGGATAATGCTTTAGAGCTTCCAACTGAATTATTGATTGAGCTATCTGACCTAATTGACAAAATTAGATTAGCAATCAATATCCATTTGGAGGCTGTCAATGCAACCATAAATGTCAGATCCAAATTGATAATTCGACTCTTTAGATTAGCTGGAAAGGCACCATTGCCAGTTCGATATAAATTTGAAGATGACTCATTATGAGAATACTAAAAAAAGGTTTATTAGTAATTTCTTTAGCAGTTATTTTTGTATCTTTATTTAGCTTTACAAATATAAGTGAGATAGTCTCTCGACCTCAAGTTGAAACAAATCTTATTAATGGTATGCCCGGAGAAAATAATCAAATATTGGTTGTCAAAGTCGATGACACTAAACCAGCTCATCCACAAATAGGTATTGAAGATGCTGATGTGGTCTATGTTGAGCAAGTTGAATCTGGCCTAACCCGCTTGGCAACGATTTATTCATCAAAGTTACCGCCATTGATAGGACCAGTAAGAAGTGCCCGAATATCTGATATCGAACTGCTTGCGCAGTACGGTCGAATTGGTTTTGCCTACAGTGGAGCACAATCCAAACTTCGCCCAGTATTGGCAGCAGCAAATTTAGAGAACTTATCTGCGGAGCGAAATCCACCAAGTATTTATGGGAAAGATCCAAATAGATTAGCTCCAGTCAATATGATTTTAAAACCAGACTTACTCTTAGAGCGTGCAAATGCACGCGCTGAAACTGTTATTGATAAACCAGTCCGATCGCCATGGGTTTTTGGAGATTTAAAACCGGCTGAGATTACAGCATCATCGATACAAATTAGGTGGCCAAATGCAAGATATGAATTGCGTTGGGATAAGAGTCAGCAGAGGTATTTAATTTATTTTGCAGGAGAAGCAAACTTGGCTGCTTCTGGAGAACATCTTTATGCCGATACAGCCATAGTTCAACTAGTTTCAATTACACCATCAATTTATGGAGATAAGTTTGGTGGCGTTACTCCCTTTAGTAAGACCACTGGAAGTGGTAAAGCAATACTGTTTCGAGATGGCATGAGTTTTGAGCTAACTTGGCAAAGAGATAGGCCAGAGGATGTAACCACTTGGAGCTACTTAAATGGGGAGGTGGCCAAATTCAAAGCTGGCAGGATTTGGGTTTTCTTAACCGACCAACAACCGGTGATAACCCCGTAATAGGCGTAGTACTGTGAGCAGGGCTTCATTTTTATTGTCCTTACCTCAACCTATTAATTAGTACAATTAGCGACTAGAGATTTTCAAGGAGTGGTGATGGCAAAGGAAACAGGAACAGCACGAGTAAAACGCGGCATGGCAGAGATGCTAAAGGGCGGCGTAATTATGGATGTTGTTAATGTCGAGCAAGCAAAGATTGCAGAAGATTCAGGTGCAGTTGCGGTAATGGCACTTGAGCGCGTACCAGCAGATATTCGTGCCCAAGGTGGAGTAGCTCGAATGTCTGATCCAGATATGATCGCAGCAATTCAGGACGCGGTTTCTATTCCAGTAATGGCCAAGGCTCGAATTGGGCATTTTGTAGAGGCACAGGTTTTGCAATCACTAGGTGTGGATTACATAGATGAATCAGAGGTTTTAACACCTGCAGATTATTCAAACCATATTGATAAGTGGAATTTCACAATTCCATTTGTTTGTGGTGCTACTAATTTGGGTGAAGCACTTCGCCGAATTAATGAAGGTGCTGCCATGATCAGATCAAAAGGCGAGGCTGGAACTGGAGATGTTTCAAACGCAACTACACATATGCGCTCAATATCCTCAGAGATCCGCCGACTCACCTCAATGCGTGAGGATGAATTATTTGTTGCGGCAAAGGATATGCAAGCTCCGTATGAGTTGGTGAAAGAAGTGGCAAGTACTGGAAAGTTACCCGTCGTGTTATTTACTGCTGGCGGTATTGCAACTCCAGCGGATGCCGCAATGATGATGCAATTGGGAGCAGATGGGGTATTTGTCGGCTCAGGTATCTTTAAATCTGGTGATCCAGCTAAACGTGCGGCTGCTTGTGTTAAAGCGGTTACATACTTTACTGATGCCAAAGTTATTGCAGATGTTTCAAGAGGTTTAGGAGATGCAATGGTTGGTATTAATGTTGCAGATATTCCAGTTCCTCATAGATTAGCGGAGCGGGGCTGGTAATTGTGAAAATTGGAGTTCTTGCACTCCAAGGTGATGTACGTGAACATATCCAATCCTTAAGTGATTGTGGCGTTGATGCCCTTGCAGTAAAAACTAAGAGTGATATACAAAGCATCTCGGCTTTGGTAATTCCTGGGGGAGAATCAACAACAATTGCCAAATTAGCTCGTTCATTTGATTTATTTGATTTAATCTCAGATCGAATAGTCGGTGGTATGCCTACCTATGGTTCTTGTGCTGGCATGATTTTATTAGCAAATAAAATTGAGGATGCTGTAGAAGGTCAGGAAAGTTTTGGTGGGATTGATATGGTTGTGAGAAGAAATGCATTTGGTAGGCAAATAGATTCATTTGAGACAGATTTAAAGTTCAAGGGAATTACAGAACCCAAGATTCGTGCAGTGTTTATTCGTGCCCCATGGGTAGAATCAGTGGGAAGTGAGGTAGAGATACTTGCTGAAGTACCTGATCCCTCCGGCGTGAATCACCCAGTCGCAGTGCGTCAAGGAAATTTACTTGCGACCTCATTTCATCCTGAGCTAACCGGAGATAATCGGGTGCACAGATATTTTGTTGAAAATATCTGTCGTCAATTGGCAACTATCTAAGGGATAAATAATGAGTGGTCATTCCAAGTGGGCAACAACTAAACACAAGAAAGCAATTATTGATTCCAGGAGAGCAAAAAATTTTGCTAAGTTGATCAAGGCGATAGAGGTTTCAGCTAGAGCAGGTGGTGCTGATATTTCCGGCAATCCGACATTATTTGACGCGATTGCAAAAGCTAAAAAGAATTCTGTGCCAGCAGACAATATTGATCGCGCAGTAAAGCGTGGAGCTGGGCTTGAAACTGGTGGCAATGAGTAGGAAACAATTATGTATGAAGGCTATGCTGCTGGCGGAGTCGCCTTATTAATTGAATGCCTTTCTGATAATCGAAATCGTGCGGCATCAGAGGTCCGAGTCGCGGTTACACGTAATGGTGGAAACATGGCAGATCCTGGATCAGTTTCCTATCTATTTAATCGTAAAGGAGTTTTGATAGTTTCAAAGCAAAGTGGAAAGGTCACTGAGGATAACCTGCTAGAGGTAGTGCTAGATGCTGGCGCTGAAGAGGTGAATGATCTGGGCGATTCATTTGAAGTAGTTTCTGCTCCCTCTGATTTAGTTGCAGTACGAACATCATTACAAAAATCCGGTATTGATTATGATTCAGCGGAGACATCTTTTTTACCAACTATGTCTATTCCAATTGATGGCGAGACAGCAAAGAAGGTTTTTGAATTAATTGAGGCAATTGAAGAGCTAGATGATGTGCAAAATGTTTATGGCAATTTTGATGTTTCAGATGAAGTAATGGCGAGCCTTAGTTAAGAAGTATTTCCCGCTGATTAGGCTTTACCTATGCGCGTATTGGGAATTGACCCTGGATTAACTCGGTGTGGCATTGGAATTGTTGATGCCATTGGTCCTCAAAATCTCAAAATGATTGGTGTCGGAGTGATAAAGACTGATCCAAATGCAGAATTGGAATATCGTTTGCTTGAATTAGAAAAAGAGATTTCAAACTGGATAAGCAAATTTAATCCAGATGTAATAGCTGTTGAACGGGTCTTCTCGCAATTAAATGTCAGAACTGCAATGGCAACTGGACAAGCTGCTGGGGTTGCATTGTTACTAGCAGCCAAAAATGGGATTCAAGTAGGGATTCATACTCCAAGTGAGGTTAAAGCAGCGGTGACTGGATCGGGTAGGGCTGATAAAAAACAGGTGGCTCAAATGGTTAGGCGATTGCTCAAGTTAAAAGAAATTCCCAAACCAGTAGACAGTACCGATGCTTTAGCTCTTGCCATCTGCCATCATTGGCGTGGTGAAGGAAATGCCCGTTTGGCCAAAGCTAAGAAGAAGGCAATAAAGAAAAAATGATTAGCTCAATAACTGGGATGATTAAGTCAACTACTTCAAACACTATAGTCGTTGAAGTTGGTGGCATCGGAGTGTTGATTCAGGTACCCCATCGAATTGCATCCGGGGCCAAAATAGGCAGTATCGAAAGTTTTTATACATATTTAGTTGTCCGCGAGGATGCATTAACACTCTTTGGATTTACAGATATTACTGATCGAGATTTTTTCGAATTACTTTTATCTGTCACTGGAGTTGGACCAAAGGTTGCCCAGTCAATTCTCTCGACATCAGACTCTTCAATTGTTGCAGCCGCTATTTCTAATGGAGATCTAAAAATTTTGGAATCATTTCCAGGTCTTGGTAAAAAAGGTGCTCAGCGTTTAGTGCTTGAGCTAAAGGATAAAGCTGCACAATTTTCCAAGGGTAATTCCGGAAAAGAACTTTCAATTAAGAATCAGGTTGAAAATGCACTTCAAGGTTTAGGTTACTCAGCAAAAGATGCAGCAAAGATGGTTTCTGAGGTTTCCAATGGTTTAAAAATTGATGATTTATCTGCAGCTGAAATTCTAAAATTGGCCTTAAAATCAAGTGGAAGCAAATAATGAGTGAGCGAATTATGAATAATGATGCCGATGAGGCAGAGCGTATTGCTGAACTCGCTCTACGCCCAAAAACACTAAAAGAGTTTGTTGGTCAGTTTAGGGTGAGAGATCAATTGGATCTCCTATTAACTGCAGCTAAAGAAAGGGCTACGGTTGCAGACCACATACTTTTTTCTGGTCCGCCGGGTCTTGGAAAGACAACATTAGCAATGATTATTTCATCTGAGATGAATATGCCAATAAGGATTACATCTGGTCCTGCCATCCAACACGCTGGAGATTTGGCATCAATTCTTTCCTCTTTAACAGATGGTGAAATTCTATTTATTGATGAGATTCACAGAATGTCAAGACCAGCGGAAGAAATGTTATATATGGCAATGGAAGATTTTCGAGTTGATGTGATTGTAGGTAAAGGTGCTGGAGCCACATCAATACCACTTGATCTGCCGCACTTTACTTTGGTAGGCGCCACCACTAGGGCGGGTCTATTACCGAGTCCGTTACGGGATCGCTTTGGTTTTACGGCTCAACTAGATTTTTATGAAGCTAAGGAACTGGCTCAAATTATTAATCGAAGCGCTGAATTATTGGAAATTGCGATTGATGATTCTGCAGTTTTGGAAATCGCATCTAGGTCACGGGGCACTCCAAGAGTTGCAAATCGCCTACTAAGAAGGGTTAGGGATTATGCCCAAGTTAATAAAGAAAAATTAATTCAAGTAAACCATGCTCAAGTGGCTTTAAAGATTTATGAGGTAGATGAGATTGGGTTGGATAGATTAGATACTGCTGTTTTGACTGCACTAGTTAAGAACTTTAATGGCGGACCGGTTGGAGTTTCAACTTTGGCGATGTCTGTTGGTGAAGAAATCGAAACGATTGAATCGCTTGCAGAACCATTTTTAGTGCGTATGGGATTTATTGCAAGAACACCCAGAGGAAGAATTGCAACTGCTGCAGGTTGGATGCATCTTGGAATTAAGCCTCCACTTTCTGCTCAGATTGGTACTGATGCCACACTATTTGATCAAGATCCAGATATTGCGCAGTGAGTGAAAAAATCTCGATAATTTAGGCATAAATCTGAATTACTCAGCAGGATTTCTCAATAAAGTGTTGAGCGCATAGAATCAGTCCCCATGTCCACCAATAAAATTGCGAATACCCAATCACGTGCGCTCAGGACTATCTCTATTTTACTCTTGAGCATTTTGGCGTTTTCTGGAATTGCATTTGCAATTGGTGCAACTTCTTTCAAATTGGGATTAGATCTGCAAGGTGGGACAAGTGTTACATTGCAACCTAGAATTGAAACTGGCTTAAGTGGAAGTGTTACAACTGAATCCATTGATCAAGCTGTAGCAATTATTCGTCAACGTGTTAACTCATTAGGTGTTGCCGAATCTGAAGTTGCTGCTCAAGGTACTGGAGCAAATAGACAGATTGTAATTTCAGTTCCAGGTGAAACTGGCAGGAGAATTGTTGACCTAGTAGGTCAAACAGCCGAGTTGAGATTTAGGCCAGTATTAGTTGAGGGTGCTGCAAATGCAACCTCGGTAAGTAGCGATCCTGCAGCACTTCCATTAGGCGTAACTCCTGAATTGAGTGCCCAATTTGCCAGCCTTGATTGCACCTTGCCAAAGAATAGACAAGGCGGATCAAGTGGTAATGAATCTCAAGCAGTTGTAAGTTGTGATCGAGGTGGAACTGCAAAATATATTCTTGCCCCAGCAGAGGTATTAGGAAAACAAGTTACAAAAGCAACCTCATTAGTTGATCCGCAAGGAGCATCTGGTTGGTATGTAACACTAGAATTTGATGGTGAAGGTACAAGTAAATTTGGAGCGATGACATCTAGGCTAACTTCTCTACCGGCACCACAAAATCAAGCGGCCATAGTTTTGGATGGTTTAGTTTATTCAGCACCTAGAATTAATGAGGCCATTAACACTGGAACAGCTCAAATTACTGGAAATTTTTCTCAATTAGATGCGCAAGATTTAGCAAATGTTTTGAAATATGGTGCCTTGCCTTTGGCTTTTGATCGCGGTGAGGTACAACAAGTTTCGCCTACTTTAGGCGCTGAACAATTAAAGGGTGGTTTGACTGCTGGCATCCTTGGATTACTCCTAGTCTTTATTTATTCAATTATTTACTACCGTGGTCTAGGACTGGTTTCAGTCAGTTCATTAATCGTTGCAACCACTATCACATTACTTTCCTTCCTACTTTTGGGTGAGTGGATTGGGTTCACACTCACATTGGCTGGTATTGCTGGAGCTATTGTGGCAATTGGAATTACAGCTGACTCATTTATTGTCTATTTTGAGCGCGTTAGAGATGAAATTCGAGATGGAAAATCAATTAAGTCGGCAGTTGAAACTGGATGGATTCGGGCTCGTCGAACTGTAATTGTTGCTGACGTAGTCTCAATGATTGCTGCAATAATTCTCTACTTCTTTGCGGTTGGAGGTGTTAGAGGATTCGCTTTCACGCTTGGACTAACAACAATTATCGATTTAATTGTCGTCTTTTTCTTCACTAAACCGCTGGTTACTTATCTTGCAAAATACTCATTTTTCAATGAAGGTCATTCTCTTTCAGGATTTTCATCAAAATCAACAGGATTGGTTAGAAAATCTACCGAAGGTATCGAGGTCAAATAATGGCTAAATTATCTGGATTAGGTGGTCGTTTATATCGTGGCGAAACTTCAATAAATTTTATTGGAAGTCGCAGGATTTGGTATTCATTTAGTTCACTCTTAATTATTTTATCTGCAGTTACAATTTTTACACAAGGGCTGCATCTTGGAATTGAGTTTAAAGGCGGATCATCTTTTACCGTGAACTCCAGTTCAGCATCAATTCAAGGTGCTGATCTAGCAGTAAAGAGCGCTGGCATAGATTCTCAAACAATTATTCAAAAAATTGGTAATGATAAAGTAAGAGTTCAAACAGATGCACTTTCAGCAGCTGAACAAACTGCAGTTGAAAATGCTTTAGCGGCAAAATTTAATGTATCTGTTGACTCTATCGACTCCCAGATAATCGGGCCATCATGGGGAGAGGAGATTACTCGTAAGGCAATCCAAGGATTACTTGGTTTTCTGTTGGTGGTCATGATTTATCTTGCAATGGTTCTAGAAGGCAAGATGGCTTTGGCCGCAATAATCGCAGTAGTTCATGACGTTTTTATTACGGTAGGTATATATGCTCTAGTTGGCTTTGAAGTAACACCAGCTACAGTAATTGGGTTTTTAACGATTCTAGGTTATTCGTTGTATGACACGGTAGTTGTATTTGATAAGGTGCGCGAAAACACCAAGGGTATAGCAGCAAGTGGAAGAAGCACATACTCTGCGGCTGCCAATCTTGCGGTTAATCAAACCATCGTTAGATCGTTTAATACCTCGTTGGTTGCGTTATTGCCAGTAGGCTCAATTCTATTTGTTGGCGCAGGTTTATTAGGTGCTGGTACATTGAAAGATTTATCGCTTGCACTGTTTATTGGTCTTGCAACTGGAACATACTCTTCACTTTGTATTGCTACACCAATTCTTGCTGCTCTACGAGAGCGTGAGCCAGCCATGAAAGCCTTGGCCAAGCGAGTAGGTAATCGTGCAGATAAGCCAGTCGTAAGCAGTGTCGCCACAATTGATCCAAAGATTCAGCGTGGACCAAGAAATCAACCAAAACGCGATCGTCGTCGATAAAATATTGAATTACTAAATAGGTCAGCGTGCTATGACAACTACACAATTGTTAAAGCCGCTAATTGATGGGCTAACTAAATCTCATCCAGGAGCATCAATAGGTGAACTTGAGCGAGCATTTACTGCTGCTGAAAAGGCGCATACTGGTCAGGTCAGAAAATCTGGTGAAGATTACATAACTCATCCAGTTGCGGTAGCGCAGATTTTGATCGAGCTGGGCATGGATCTACCTACGATTATGGCTGCGCTCCTTCATGACACTGTCGAAGACACCTCATACTCTATCGAGCAAATAAGGGAACAATTTGGTGACGAAGTTACATCGTTAGTAGATGGTGTGACTAAATTAGATAAGTTAACTTATGGGCCTACCGCCGAGGCTGAAACTCTTAGAAAAATGGTAGTAGCGATGTCCAGAGATATTCGGGTATTGGTTATTAAATTAGCTGATCGACTTCACAATGCCAGAACCTGGGACTTCATTGACAATGAAAAAGCTAAGCGTAAGGCGCGTGAAACAATTGATATTTATGCTCCACTAGCTCACCGCCTTGGAATGAATGCCATAAAGTGGGAGCTAGAAGATTTGTCATTTAAGGTTATAGAACCAAAAAAATTTGAGGAGATCGAAAGATTAGTCGGAGAAAGATCCCCGGCAAGAGATCTATTAACAAATGAGGTGGTTTCAGCTATAAACTCCGATTTAATCTCTGAAGGTATCAAGGCACAAGTTACTGGAAGAAAAAAGCATTTTTACAGTGTTTACCAAAAGATGGTTGTGCGTGGCAGAGAATTCAATGAGATTTACGATCTGGTTGGCATTCGAATACTTGTAGATTCGGTAAGAGATTGTTACGGAGTACTTGGCTCAATTCACGCTAGATGGAGCCCTGTTCCAGGAAGATTCAAAGATTACATAGCAATGCCAAAATTTAATCTTTATCAATCACTTCACACCACAGTGATTGGCCCTGGTGGAAAAGCGGTTGAAATTCAGATTCGAACTTTTGATATGCATGCAAGAGCAGAGTTTGGTATTGCTGCACACTGGAAGTACAAGATGAAAAACAAGGAATCAGGTTCTGCTCCTGATGTTATGTGGCTCCGTCAACTACATGAATGGCAACAAGAAAGTGAAGATGTTTCTGATTTTCTTGAGACACTTCGATATGACTTACGAACTCCCGAGGTGTTTGTGTTTACTCCGAAAGGAAGTGTGATTGCCTTACCTTCTGGCTCCACTCCAGTGGATTTTGCTTACGCAGTTCATACTGAGGTAGGAAATAAATGTGTTGGTGCAAAAGTAAATGGCAAATTAGTTCCGCTAGAGTCTCACTTGGTAAATGGGGATGTAGTTGAAATTGTTACCAACAAAGGACTGAATGCAGCCCCAAGTCATGATTGGTTAAATTTTGTTACTTCCTCTAGAGCGCGTTCAAAAATAAAGGCATGGTTTTCAAAGGAGAGAAAAGAAGAGGCGATAGAAGCTGGACGAGAATCAATTGCCAGACAGATGCGCAAAGCCGGTCTTCCAATTCAGAAGATTTTAGGTGGCCATGCACTTTTGGAACTGGCACACGAGTTAAGGTTTGAAGATATAGAGAGTATGTATGAAGCTGTAGGAAATGGCCATGTTTCAGCACACTCGGTGATCGAAAAATTGATGGTTTTAATTGGCACCGTTGATGCCCATCCTGAAAATGATTTATCCCCATTAATTGCACCGATAAAACGTGAACGTAAAAGTGTTTCGGGTATCGATGTTGAAGGCGCCGAAGATGTTTTGGTAAAACTGGCAAGATGTTGCGCTCCTGTGCCTGGCGATCAAATTACTGGATTTATTACCCGTGGAAGTGGAGTTTCCGTTCACCGAAGTGATTGTATAAATATGACAGATCTTAAGGTGCATCAGGGAGATCGAATTGTGAAAGTTGTGTGGAATAACTCAGCAAAGAGTACATTCCTTGTTAATATTCAAGTTGAGGCTTTGGATAGAGCAAGATTACTCTCTGATGTAACAAAAGCTCTTTCAGATCAACATGTAAATATACTCAGTGCATCAGTTGTAACTAATAAAGATCAAACTGCTATCAGCAAGTTTTTGTTTGAAATGGCAGATGCCTCTCATCTGGATACAGTCTTAACTGCAGTCAGATCTGTTGAGGGTGTTTATGATGTTAATAGGGTTTTCAATAACTAAGAGGTAAATTCAGTTAAACCCTTTTGAGCTTGCTCTAGCCAAGCTCTTCTTGCCGCAGCAGCCTCACGTGCAACCATTGCTTTTGCAATTTGGCCAGCCGCCTCTGCTTTTTCAGCTTGTTTTTCATAATTTTCAATGGCTTCAGTCAAACCTTGAACAACTTTGTTTGCTTGTGCTTTTGCGGTTGGATCACTTTTACGCTGGAAGTTTCTTTCAACTTCATTAATCTCTTCCTCAATTCTCGCAATCTTTTTATCAAATGAGGCTCTCTTCTTACGATCAGTCATTCCAATTTTCTGCCATTTGGCCATAAGATCAAAATATTTTTTCTTAGCAGACTTAAAGTCTGATATAGGAAGCAGAGCCTCAAATTCAACCATCATTGCCTCGCGTTTAATTAAGTTTTCAGCCATAGAACCTTTGCGTTTTTCCATGTCTGCATTTTTGGCTTTAAAAAATGTATCTTGAGCAGCTTTAAATCTACTCCAAAGTGCAGCATCTGTTGATTTCTTACCTCTACCTGAAGCCTTCCATTTGTCCATGAGTACTTTGTATTGCTTGGCGGTATTTACCCAGTCCTTGGAGTTGGCAATGCGCTCAGCGTCAATGACTATAATCTCTTTGATTGCTGCTACCTTTTTATGTTCAGCTTCTAAACCTGCAAAGTGTGTTCTTCTTCTCTTATCAAACTTATTCCGTGATGATGAAAATCGCTTCCATAGTGCAGTGTCAACCTTTTTGTCTAAACGGGGAGCCTTTTTCCATTCATCAAGTAGTTCTTTTAACCGAGCGGTGGTTGCTTTCCAGGCCACTGAATCAACTAGAGACTCAGCTTCAGTTACTATTTTTTCTTTAATTGCAGTTGATTCCGCTTTTCTAGCTTCTTTTTCTGCTGTTTGAGCAGCTTTTTTGGCTTGATAAGTTGCTTCATGTTCCACGATTAAGGCAGGAATTTTTTCAAGAGAATTTGCAAGATTTACGAGATCACCAACTCCATTTAAATCCTTTATCTGATTACGCAGTTTATTTACAGCTTCGTGGGCATCGCTTGGAACCATAGCGCCAGATCTAATTCTGGCTGCGAGTAGTGCTACCTCTGATGCAACCATTTCAAATTTTTTTACGAAATAGGCGAGTGCCTCTTCTGAACTTTTGCCGGGATATGAACCAACTGCGCGATCACCCTCAGGAGTTATTACATAAACAGTACCGTCTTCACCGACACGGCCAAATTTTGAAGGATCTCCAATTAATACTGACGCAGCCCCTGTATTAGAAAGGTTTAATGACTCTTGGTTACTCATTCTAGATTTACCTTTCATTGCGCGATTGCTCTTGTGAGCTTTCGTTATGGGGTGGCGTTATATTTAAAAGCTATAGCCCTTAAATACGTGATTCTATCTGGCTAAAAGATAGCCTAGTGACCTGATATTTGTGAAATTCTAGGCGTATTTTGCGATGAGAAAGCAGGGGTGATGATGCTAATTGATCGGGTAGTCGCTTCTTACTTTGAGACTAATTGTTGGATTATAGCTCCAGAGGCAGGTGAAGAATGCGTCATTGTTGATCCAGGAATAGGAAATCCAGACTTAGTAAATCAAATTAAATTAAAAATTGCACAATACAAATTAAATCCGGTGGCCGTATTGATTACTCATGGACATCTTGACCATTTTTTTTCAGTACTTCCATTAACTAAATCAATTCCTATGCGAACTTTTATTACCAAAGAAGATCGTTTTCTTCTTGAAAATCCACTCAGTGCCCTGCAAAGTGGTGGTGAAAGTGAACAACTTTTGAGGGCGTTTGGTATTACCAAGTTTAAAGAGCCATCTGACATTTTTGAGATTGAGGACTTTTCAGTATTTGAATTGGCTGGTCTGAATTTTGAATCAATTTTTGCTCCTGGTCACACTAAAGGTTCAGTGGTTTTCACCGTAAACGACAAGCAACTTATTTCAGGGGATGTTTTGTTTGCAGGAAGCATCGGACGAACTGATTTACCCACTGGGTCCGCAGTCGATATGAAAAAGACCTTAAAAGAGCGAATTTTGACTCTCTCCGACGAGTTAAATGTCCTACCTGGCCATGGGGAGCAAACTACAATTGGTATCGAGCGAGTAAGAAATCCCTACTTGCAAAGTGATTTTTTAGATCAGATTGGGCGGTGAAGTTGAGTAAGTTTCAAGCCCCCAAGGGTGTTAGTGAATATTATCCGCCTTCGTCTATTCAATTTGAGTACGTGCGAGATCGTTTACTACAAAAGGCCAAGAATGCAGGATATTCATTAATTGAGTTACCAGTTTTTGAAGAGACTGAGGTTTTCACTAGAGGAGTTGGTGAATCAACCGATGTTGTCAGTAAAGAGATGTACACCTTTGAGGATAGAGGCGGCAGGTCGATTTCGTTGCGCCCCGAAGGCACTGCTGGAGTTATGCGTGCGGTAATTGAACATAACTTAGATAAGGGACAGTTGCCAGTAAAACTCTTTTATTCCGGTGCATTCTTCAGAGCCGAAAGACCTCAAGCTGGGCGTTATCGTCAATTTTATCAGGTTGGAATTGAGGCAATTGGATATGACGATCCAGAGATAGATGTTGAAGTAATCGCAGTGGCTGAGAATGCTTTTAGAGAATTAGGGCTTAAGCAATTTACATTGAATATCACTTCACTTGGCGATAATAGAAGCCGAGAGAACCATCGAAAAGATCTCGTAAAATTTATTGGAAATTTGAAGTTGGATGAGGCTACAGCTGAGCGAGCAAAACTTAATCCACTTAGATTATTTGACGATAAGCGGGAAGAGGTTAAGTCAAAAATGAAGGATGCGCCATTGTTGCTAGATTATTTAAGTGATGAGAGCGCAAACCACTTTGATAAAGTTAAGAGCTTGCTAGATTCCCTAAATATTTCCTACCAAATTAATCCAAGAATGGTTAGAGGATTGGATTATTACACAGGTACTACCTTTGAATTTGACCATCCGCTTTTAGGTGCGCAATCTGGAATCGGTGGAGGAGGCAGATACGATGGATTAATGGGCTCGCTGGGAGGATCTGATCTTAGTGGAATTGGTTTTGGACTTGGCGTGGATAGAGTTTTAATGGCGTGCAAAGCCGAAAACTGCCTTCCGACTGCAATTGATCCAATTAATTTGTTTATTGCGCCAATTACTCAAGCCGCAAAATCATTTGGTTTCAAACTGCTAGCTGAGCTAAGAAACTCTGGCATTAGGTGTGACATGGCTTATGGGGATAGAGGGCTAAAAGGAGCGATGAAGGCTGCAGATAAAAGTGGTGCAATTTTTGCTTTGGTAATTGGCGATGATGAAATATCATCAGGCAGATGTGAGATTAAAGAAATGAGTAGTGGAAAAATTATTTCTAGTGAACTTAATGCATCTGATCTAACAAGTAAATTAGGGAAATCAAGTTAATGTTACGCACTCACGATGCTGGTAAGTTAAATTCAAAAAACATAGATACAAAGGTAGTTCTAGCAGGCTGGGTTGCACGTAGGCGAGATCACGGCGGAGTTGCATTTGTTGATTTACGAGATTCAACAGGCTCCGTTCAGGTTGTAATCAATGATGAGAAAATTGCTGGTGAATTAAGAGCTGAATGGTGTGTCTTGATTACTGGATTAGTAAAACTAAGACCAGCGGGAAATGAAAATAGGGAAATTCCAACTGGTGATGTTGAAGTGGTGTGCGAAAAATTGGAGGTTTTAAGTGAGGCTGCCGCTCTTCCCTTCCCGGTAGATAGTGGAGATATCGCAAATATTTCTGAAGAGGTAAGGCTTAAGTACCGATACTTGGATTTAAGGAGGGAAGGTCCGGCTAAGAACTTAAGGTTACGTTCAAAAGTTACAACAGCTATTCGAGAAGTAATGACCGAAAATGAATTTTTAGAGATTGAAACTCCCTACCTGACGAGATCAACTCCAGAGGGTGCTCGAGATTTTTTGGTGCCTGTTCGACTTCAACCTGGATCTTGGTATGCCCTTCCGCAATCACCTCAACTTTTTAAGCAGTTGTTAATGGTTGCTGGAATGGAACGTTACTATCAAATTGCAAGATGTTTTAGAGATGAAGATTTTAGAGCCGATCGGCAACCTGAATTCACTCAACTAGATATTGAAATATCATTCGCCGATCAAGCAGATGTAATTTCAATAGCAGAAAAAGTATTATCTAAAGTTTTCGAAAGAGTTATAAATTACAGGATTCCAACTCCGATTCCTCATATGAGTTATAAAGATGCCATGAGAGATTATGGTTCTGATAAACCAGATTTAAGGTTTGGGAACAAAATCGTTGATGTGACCGAATTCTTTAAAGAAACTAACTTTAGAGTCTTTCAAGCTGAGTATGTTGGTGCAGTTGTAATGCCTGATGGAGCTAGTTCACCTCGAAGAGAGTTAGATGCATGGCAGGAGTGGGCGAAAGCCAGAGGCGCTAAAGGTTTGGCTTACATATTAGTGGGGTCAGATGGCCTGCTTTCTGGCCCGGTAGCAAAAAATCTTTCCGAAAAAGAAAGTGCGGAAATTGCCTCATTTGTAGGAGCAAAAAATGGTGATGCAATATTTTTTGCCGCTGGCTCCACTGTTACCTCGCAAAACTTGTTAGGTGCGGTTAGGTTAGAGATTGGAACCAGATGTAATTTAATAGATTTAAATTCCTGGCAATTTGTTTGGATAGTTGATGCCCCTATGTTTGAACCGATTGAATCTGATAATCCATCAGCCGGTTGGACTGCAGTTCACCACCCATTTACTGGCCCTAAGCCAGAGTTTGCAGACTCTTTTGATAAGGACCCAAGCAAGGCATTGGCCTATGCCTACGATATTGTCTTGAATGGGAATGAAATTGGCGGTGGTTCAATTCGAATTCATCAACGAGATATTCAACAACGAGTCTTCAAAACTATTGGCCTTAGTAATGCAGAGGCGGAAAGCAAATTTGGCTTTTTGTTAGAAGCATTTAACTACGGTCCACCACCACATGGCGGAATTGCACTTGGTATAGATCGTCTATGTGCATTGCTAGCTGGTGCTCAGTCAATTCGTGAGGTGATTGCATTTCCAAAGACTGCAAGCGGTGGTGATCCTCTAACAGGTGCACCTACACCTATCACACCTGCACAACGCAAAGAGACAGGGGTTGATACACCGCTAGATGTTAAATAGTCAACGGTTAATCAGGTATTCTTCCTAATATGGGTCCGGGTGGCATTGCAACAATAATCGCAGCATCTTCATTAGCGGTAATTGCAATTGCCATTTCCTATACGGTAATCCGAGCATCTAGGTTAATTGATGAGATCACTAAGACAGTCTCGATGATAAATGGGCCGCTTCAAAATATAAGTAATGCTGGTAAATCGATTGAACAGATAACTAAGAAAGTAACTAGAGCTGCCGAAGACTTTCTTGATGATAATCCAATCGCAATGAAGGCTGCTGCCGCAGTTTTCTCAGCCGCAAAATTGAAAAAAAAGAGTAAGAAAAAAAGTAAAGCTAAGGAGTAGCGATTGAACTCCGCTGATATACGCTCGCGTTGGTTAAATTTCTTTGAATCAAGTAATTCGCAAAAACTATCCCATACAGTGGTTCCTTCTGCATCACTTATTGCAGATGATCCAAATTTACTGCTAGTAAATGCTGGGATGGTTCCTTTTAAACCATATTTTTTGGGTGAAGTAAAGCCACCATATAAACGAGCCACTTCGGTGCAAAAGTGTGTAAGAACTTTAGATATAGATGAAGTTGGCAAAACGACCAGGCACGCTTCGTTTTTTCAAATGTGTGGCAATTTCTCTTTTGGTGATTACTTTAAAGAGGGCGCTATCGCTCTGGCTTGGGAGTTATTGACTAGACCAGTGTCAGATGGTGGTTATGGATTTGCTGAAAATAGATTATGGGTTACGGTGTATAAGGATGATGATGAAGCTGCGCAGATTTGGGAAAAACAAATTGGAATTCCGAAAAATCGAATTCAACGCAGAGGTATGGCAGATAATTTTTGGTCGATGGGCGTACCAGGTCCATGCGGACCATGTTCTGAGATTTATTTCGATCGAGGTAGCGCTTACGGTAAAGAGGGCGGTCCAGTCGCAGATGAGGATCGTTATCTAGAAATTTGGAATTTAGTGTTTATGCAAAACGTCCGTGGCGATGGTGGAGATAAAAATTCATTTCCAATAGTTGGAGAGTTGCCAGCTAAAAATATTGATACTGGCTTAGGGCTGGAGCGAACTGCAGCGCTTCTGCAGGGTGTTGAGAATATCTATGAAATTGATACGACCAGAATGATTTTAGACAAGGCATCCGAACTTACCAAAGTTAAGTACGGTCGCAATGAAGAAATGGATGTTTCGTTAAGGGTTGTTGCCGATCACACAAGAACTGCGATGATGCTGATTGGAGATGGCGTTACTCCGGGAAATGAAGGTCGTGGTTATGTCCTGCGCAGAATGATGCGAAGAGCCATCAGAAATATGCGCATCTTAGGTTCGCAAGATTTTGTTAATAAAGAGTTAATACAAAGTGCTATTGCTGCAATGGGGCCTCAGTATCCCGAGTTAGTAACTGGTGCTGAAAGAATTCTTGCGGTAGCCCATGCAGAGGAAGAAAGCTTTGCTCAAACTTTAAAGAGTGGGACCAGTATTTTTGACTTGGCGGCTAACGAGTCAAAAAATGCTAAGCAGAAGTCACTCTCTGCTGATACCGTTTTTAAATTACATGACACCTACGGATTCCCTTTTGATTTGACCCTAGAGATGGCAAGAGAAAAAGGGTTGGATGTAGATGAGGCCGGATTTAGAAAGCTAATGACTCAACAGCGAGATCGAGCCAAAGCAGATGCTAAAGCTAAAAAGAGTGGCCATACAGATCTTTCTGAATATAGATCGATAGTTGATAAGTATGGTTTGTCGAAATTTATTGGATATGAAGAAACGGTCGCTGAAGGTAAACTCACCGGAATTTTAGTTGATGGAAAAATAGTCTTTGAAGCAGAGGCTGGATCTGAAATTGAATTAGTTTTAGATAGAACTCCATTTTATGCTGAAGGCGGTGGACAATTAGCAGATGGCGGTGAAATTAAATTAGCCAATGGTGCATTAATTGAAATCAGTGATGTCCAATCACCATTACCGGGATTGATTGTCCATAGGGGAGTTGTTAAATCCGGTTTAATAAAAAGTAGCGACCAAGCGGTTGCAGTAATTGATGTGCAAAGAAGACTTGCAATTTCTAGGGCCCATACGGCAACACATATGGTTCATAAGGCTTTTAGAGAGGCATTAGGCGAAACTGCTACTCAAGCGGGTTCAGAGAACGCTCCCGGAAGATTTAGATTCGATTTTCCCTCAACGAGTGCAGTTCCGATTTCTGTGTTAAATGAAGTTGAAAGTCGTGTCAACTCCTTGTTGATTTCAAATCTTCCAGTTCATGCCGAGATTATGTCTCAAGCTGATGCCAAAGCATCAGGAGCCATGGCACTATTTGGTGAAAAATATGGTGATCAAGTCAGAGTTGTAAGCGTGGGTGATTGGGCTAAAGAACTTTGTGGAGGCACACATGTTAAAGGTTCAGGCGAATTAGGTTTAGTAAAACTCTTAAGTGAATCCTCTATTGGAGCTGGCGTAAGAAGAGTAGAGGCACTGGTTGGTCATGATGCCTATACCTATCTTGCTAAGGAGCATTTACTTATTAACTCATTAACTGAAATACTCAAGGGAAGTAAAGTTGAAGATCTTCCACAAAGAATTTCAGATTTACTCGACAAAGTTAAGAGCATGGAGAAGGAAATAGCCTCTGTCCGATCAGCAAAGGCAATGGCGTCAATCGGCGATTTGGCAAAAAAGGTTAAGAAAATTAATCAGAATAACTTAGTAATAGAAAAATTAGAGGATGAAATTTCGGTTGACGACTTGAGAGCTTTGGCGGTCAATTTGAGAGCAAAAATTGAATCCTCAGTCGTAGTTCTTGCCAGTATAAACTCTGGCAAGCCTATGGTTGTTGCAGCTGTTTCTCCTGAGGCAATTAAAAATGGGGTTAAAGCAGGAAGCTTAATAAAACTTGGCTCTGAAATTTTAGGCGGTGGCGGTGGCGGTAAGGATGATTTTGCTCAAGGAGGGGGAAGTGATAGCAATCTAATTCCTAAAGCTTTTAGTGAGATAACTAATTTAATAGTGGAAAAATCTAAGTAGGAGTATTAGATGGCTAAGCCAATACCACTTGGTAGGAGAGTTGGCTTTGACTACGGAGATAAGCGAATTGGAGTCGCAACAAGTGATCAAGAGTCAATCTTGGTGTCTCCGCATTCAACACTGTTAAATGATGACAAGATTGAAATTAAGTTGAAGGAGATAATCCTTGAATTCGATCCAATTTACATAGTTGTAGGTAATCCAAAACATCTTTCTGGCTCTCTGAGTCAAACATCCCAATCTGTTCTCGAATTTGCCAGTTTAATCAGATTATTTTTTTCACGTCCAATATATTTACTTGATGAACGTTTTTCAACGATTTCATCAAATCGCAAATTGCGCGAGGTGGGCATCACAGAACGTGAAGGAAAAACCATAATCGATCAAATAGCGGCTATTGGTATTTTAGAGAGTGCCATAGAAAACGAAAGATCAAATCGATCCATTGGTGACTTAATTTGAAGAAGTACTTCGGACTAATATTTAGTTTAGTAGTAGCGACTACTTTGGCGATATTGATTCATAATACATTTTTGCTCAATGATTTTAAGGCAAATAATACGGCTGAGAAGGTACAAGTTGTTATCGAATCAGGTGAAACTGGGTATGAAATTGCGCAAAAGCTTTCAGCCGCAGGTGTTATTAAGGCAGCAAAAGTTTTTTATAAAATAGCGCTTAACGACCCCAGATCTAAATCTATCGCTGCAGGAATTCATGAGCTTGATCGCGGAATTTCATCTGCTGCAGCACTTGATCAATTATTAGATTCAAAGCGAATAATTGGAATTTTTGGATTCTCAGAGGGTTTACGTAAGCGAGAGATTCTCGACTTGTTAGAAAAATCTGAGCTCGTTAATGGAAGATTTTCCGGAAGAATTGCGCCAAGTAAATTATATGGAACTAAAGAAATTGAAGGATTTCTTTTTCCAGCACAGTATTCGTTCCAACCGGGAACAACTTTCGATCAAGCAGTAGGTCAAATGGTTGATAGATTTTATTTAGCTGCGAGTAAGAGTGAGTTGGATAAGGGCAAATATGGTTTCACTCCTTATCAATTATTGATCATTGCCTCTATGGTCCAATCTGAAGGAGATCCAATAGATTTTCCAAAGATTTCCCGAGTTATATACAACAGATTAGAACTTGGAATGCCACTTCAGATTAATGCCACCATTGATTATGCACTTAATTTACGTGGAAATATCAGGTTGCCATATAAAAGATTGGAAATAGATTCGAAGTACAATACCTATAAATTTAGAGGGTTACCACCGACCCCGATAAGTAATCCAGGACAGCAGGCGATGATTGCCACCGTAAATCCTGTGGCGGGTGATTGGCTCTACTATGTTACTGTCAAACCGGGCGATACCAGGTTTACAAAATCGTATGATGAGTTTTTAGTTTGGGCGAACGAATTTCGAAAAAATGAGAAAGCTGGGTTATTTGAATGATTAAGTTAGCTGTTGCAGGTAGTCCAATCTCTCATTCCCTTTCACCTTTGTTACACACAACTGCTTATGAGTTACTTGGAGTGAAGGCAACATTTTTGACCGAAGAGCTCACTGACTTAGATTTTGGCGAATTCTATTTCAGTGCTAAAGCTTCAGGTTACAGAGGACTCGCATTAACCATGCCACTAAAGGAGATTTCGATCGGATTTGTCGATCGGGTGGATCCAATAGCTAAACAAATTTCATCAATCAATACAATTATTTTCGAGTCAACGGGGAGTATTGGCCTATCAACTGATTTGATGGCATTTAAAAGTTTATTAAAACCATATTTTGGAAAAAGAATTGGAATTCTGGGTGCTGGTGGTACAGCAAGAGCGGCAATTGGAGCACTAAAGGGAACCGGATCTGAAGTAACGGTATTAACAAGGTCTATGACTAGGCACGATCAACTACATGCTGCGGCGGTTGATCTGGAGTTAGATTTTCTAGACTGGCACAACTTTGAAGAAATACAAGATCGTGATTTGATAATTTCAACGACACCTGCAGGTGCAACTGATGGATTGTCTGTCATCTCGAGCAAAGCTGATTTCTTTGAAGTTATTTACCACCCGTGGCCAACCGAACTAGCAAAAAGGTATCAAAACCTAGGGAAGGTAGTGATCGGTGGGTTATCACTCTTGGTGGAACAGGCTTTATTCC
>CAYFKM010000006.1:31827-32193 GCA_964344025.1 uncultured Candidatus Nanopelagicus sp.
TTAAATACTTTTCACAAAAAGACTTTGACTTTGATCAAATGCGCCAAACCCTATTAAAGGTTGGGTATGACGCTATAAGAAAGTAATCCACAGCCTAATCACGCCTGATTACTGTTTTCTAAAATAATACAGTGTGGAGTGAATTATTAGTGCTAGGAATCTTTATTTGGATCGCCTACTACGATGTACGATTTCATTTAATAAGAAATATAGATCTGTTAATATTATTTGTAATCCAGATCTATTTCTATATTGAAAATTTTTTTATTGCATTACTAGCAGTTCTGATTTATCTAATCTTTAATTTCATCGCTCAAGGAAATATTGGAGCAGGAGATGTTAAACTCTCATTTCTTTGTGCTGCAC
>CAYFKM010000007.1:0-28320 GCA_964344025.1 uncultured Candidatus Nanopelagicus sp.
ATCCAGGGCGTACCGATCCAGGACGACCACCAATGTCTGGTGCTCGTCCTGGATCGGTACGCCCTGGATTTGCGGCACGTCCGCCACAAAGTAATCAACGTCCAACTTCAAGTTCGCCATCAGCTAGACCATCAACCTCTTCTTCGCCTTATCGTTCGCCATCTTCATCACCTACCTCTGGTTCACCTTTTGGTGGCAAGGGCGGCGGGCGCCCACCACAACGTGGTGGTGCAGCTGGTGCATTTGGTAAGGGTGGTAAGGGTAAAAATAAAAATCGTGGACAAAAGAGTAAAAAAGAAAGACGTGAAGATTTTGAAAATCTACCAGCACCACAATTAGGTGGCGCGGTTGTTCCACGTGGTGATGGCAACACTGTTGTCCGTATGAGGCGTGGTGCAACTTTGATGGATTTTGCCGAAAAGATAAAGGCAGATCCAGCCGCATTAGTCTCAGCCCTTTTCCATTTGGGCGAGATGGTGACTGCAACTCAATCAGTTGATGAAGACACTTTCACATTGTTAGGTGCAGAGCTTGGCTTTGTAATTCAGATCGTAAGCCCTGAGGATGAAGATCGTGAGTTGCTTGCCGAGTTTGAGATCAATTTAGAGGAGGAGTTGGCTCAAATTGATCCGGAGGATCTGGTTGTCCGCTCGCCGATTGTTACCGTGATGGGACATGTTGATCATGGTAAAACTAGATTGTTGGATGCAATTCGATCAACTGAAGTCATAAAGTCTGAGGCAGGTGGAATTACCCAGCATATTGGTGCCTACCAAATTCAACATGAACATGATGGAATTGACCGAGCCATTACATTTATCGATACCCCAGGACATGAGGCATTTACCGCAATGCGTGCTCGTGGAGCCAAAGTTACCGATATTGCTGTTTTAGTTGTTGCCGCAGATGATGGCGTGATGCCGCAGACAATTGAGGCGCTAAACCATGCTCAAGCTGCAGATGTACCAATTGTCGTTGCAGTAAACAAAATTGATAAAGAGGGAGCTAATCCAGACAAGATTCGTCAACAATTAACTGAGTACAACTTAATTGCTGAGGAGTATGGCGGCCAAACTATGTTTGTTAATGTTTCGGCGCTTTCAGGTAAAGGTATAAATGATTTAATAGATGCAATTTTACTTACTGCGGATGCAGCTATTGATTTACGAGCAGTGGCAGATGGAATTGCTCGTGGAGTCGCCATTGAGGCAAATCTTGATAAAGGAAGAGGTCCAGTTGCAACTGTATTGGTTCAACGAGGAACTTTAAATGTTGGCGATGCAGTAGTTGCCGGCGGTGCCTACGGACGTGTTCGGGCAATGTTAGATGAGCATGGACAAACAGTTGATATTGCTGGCCCATCAAGACCGGTACAGGTTCTGGGCTTTACTTCAGTACCTAGTGCTGGAGATTCATTTATCGTTGCCGAGGATGATCGAACCGCAAGACAGATTGCTGAAAAGCGACAATTAGCATCGAGAAATGCCTCGTTGGCAAAGGCACGAAAGAAAGTGTCTCTAGAAGATTTCCTAGAACAATCAAAGGTAAGTACTTTGAATTTGATTCTAAAGGGAGATGTATCTGGTTCTGTGGAGGCTTTGGAGGATGCATTAGTTCAACTAGATGTTGGAACTGAGGTTGATCTTAGAGTTATTCATCGTGGTGTCGGCGCTATTACAAAGAACGATGTTACTTTGGCTTCAGCATCAACTGCAGTGATTATTGGATTTAATGTTAAACCAGAGCCACAAACTGCAATTTTTGCAGAGCATGAAGGGGTAGAGGTTAAGTTCTATACCGTTATCTACAAAGCTATTGAAGATATCGAAGCATCACTTAAGGGTCTACTTAAACCAGAGTTTGAAGAGGCAGTCCTTGGTAATGCTGAGGTTAGAGATATATTTAAATCCAGTAAGTTTGGAAATATTGCAGGTTGTATGGTTACTGATGGAAATATCAGAAGAAATGCCAAAGTCAGAACTATGCGAGCTGGTGTGGTAATTGGTGAAAACCTAACTATTGAATCTCTACGTAGATTTAAGGATGATGCCACTGAGGTTCGCGAAGGGTTTGAGTGTGGTATCGGACTTGGTTCATTTAAAGATTTACAGGTTGGTGATTTAATTCAGGCATATGAAATTCGCGAGAAAAAGCGAGCATAATCATGCCAAGTAAGAGACCACTTCAAGTTGCAGATCGAATAAAAGAATTGATCGCAAATACTTTAGAGTTACGGGTAAAAGATCCAAGACTTGGATTTATTACGATCACGGATGTGAGAGTAACTGGTGACTTACAGCAAGCCTCAATTTTTTATACTGTGCTAGGTGATAACGCCGCCCGTGAATCAACTGCAGCTGCTTTAAATAGTGCAAAGGGCATGCTGCGTTCTGAAGTTGGACGATCACTGGGATTAAGAGTTACACCATCGCTTGAGTTTTTTCTTGATGGGATGGCTGAGTCGGCAACGGCAATGAATGAATTAATAGAGCAAATGCACAGGGCAGATGCAGAGGTTGCAAAATTAAGAGCTGGTGCAAAACCAGTTGCGGAAGATCCATATAAAAAACACGATCCTCGGTGATCCAATGAATGGCTTTTTGTTAGTTGATAAAGCCGGCGGTATGACAAGCCATGATGTTGTAGCGGTCGTAAGAAAGAAGCTAAACACTAAAAGAGTGGGCCATGCTGGGACTTTAGATCCTATGGCAACTGGAGTATTAGTTCTTGGCGTTGGAATTGCAACTAGATTATTACCATACATAACAGATGGTAAAAAAGCTTATGATGCAACTATTTCATTAGGTTCGGCTACTCACACTGATGATAAAGAGGGTGAGATAACCTTTAAAGCTAATCCTGAACTAATTAAGCAAATTACAGATCAGCAGATAACTGAAGCGACGGCAAAATTTATTGGCAAGATCAAACAAAGGCCAAGTTCAGTCTCGGCAATTAAGATTGATGGAAAATCTGCTCATGCCAGAGTGCGAGCTGGCGAAATTGTAGATATTCCAGAGCGTGAGGTAGTAGTTGATGAGTTGAGTATAAATAAAATCCGCCACTTAAATGATTCGATTGAGATAGATGCCTCTATAACTTGCTCATCAGGTACCTACATCCGAGCCATCGCTCGAGATCTTGGCGACAAACTTGAAATAGGTGGTCATTTAACTTCTTTAAGAAGAACTTTAGTATCACCATTTTTTCTAGAACAATGCCAATTAATCTCAGATGCAAAATTGATCCCAATTTCTGAAGTTATAAATAGCATGTTTCCAATTAGAGTTGCTAACAAGGCAGAGTGTCAAGAGATTAAGTTTGGTCGTTGTGTAGCGCAAAATTCAGTGAACGGAATTGTGGCAGCACTGAATGAACAAAACAAATTTGTTGCTCTACTAGAAAATAAATTACAAGGATCAGCCGTAGTTGCAGCACCAATTCTTGTTAATACTACAGGTGAAGAACTAGGTGTGAAATAATATGAGCGTGAAAAAAGTTGTAGCCATAGGAATATTTGATGGAGTTCATGCTGGACACCAACAGATAATTGCTACTGCTAGGCATGCTGGTGAGGTAACTGTAGTTACATTCGATCCACATCCAACCTCAGTAATTGCCCCAGAGCGAGTTCCAACTCAGCTAGTAAATTTAAAGGATCGCATTTCGTTACTCAAAGAGGTAGGTGCAACTTCAGTTGAGGTAATTAATTTTAATAAAGATTTTTCAACTTTATCACCAGATCAATTTATTGAAGATGTATTAGTTGGCAGATTTTCGGCAGAACATGTAGTCGTGGGTGAGAACTTTAATTTTGGCTATAAAGCACAAGGAACCCCAAAGTACCTAGCTGAGGTGGGACCAAAGTATGGATTTGCCGTCTCTATTGTTAAGTTACAAGAGGATAGAGGTTCAACTATTTCCTCTTCTCGAATTAGAAATTTGATAATTGATGGACAAATTGAGCGAGCTAATGAATTGTTAACTAGAAATTTTTACTTAAAAGGTTTAGTAGTTCATGGTGAAAAAAGGGGCCGAGAAATTGGTTATCCAACTGCAAATATTGGTTTAACAAATTTAGCTACGATTCCAGCAGATGGTGTTTATGCTGGGTGGCTAAGTGTTGATAATCGAAGATGGCCAGCTGCAATATCAATCGGTACTAATCCAACTTTTCCCGGTGTACGAGGTAGGCAAGTTGAAGCTTATGCCTTGGATCAAACAGATCTAGAGTTATATGACTTAGAGGCAAAGATTGAATTTGGTTATCGACTTCGCGACACTTTGAAATTTGATGGTTTAGAGCCGTTGCTTAAGCAGATGAAAAAAGATTGTGATCAGGCTAGAGAATTAACCAGTAAATAACGCTCAATTTGACTCCGATTTTTAGTATCAACTACTGCGCTGGTAATATTTGCCCTCTAAAGCGAGAAAGTGAGCCTTCGTGAGTAACACCGAGGCCCTCGTGACAGACAGAAGGAGCAATACCAATGGCATTAACGCCAAAAACTAAAAAGGAAATAATTAGTAAGTACGGCTCATCTGCAACTGACACAGGTAGCCCAGAAGCACAGGTAGCACTTTTATCAAAACGTATTGATGAGATAACTGAACATTTGCAGACAAATAAAAAGGACCATCACAACCGTCGTGGATTGTTATTGATGGTCGGTAAGCGTCGTCGGATTTTGCAGTACCTCGCCAAGACAGATATTGAGCGCTATAGAGCGATTATCGAAAAGCTCGATCTTCGCAGATAAATAAAATCAGCAAAAAACTTTATCGTTAAGAGTTTTGGTCCTCGGTAGTGGTTTCCGGAAAATGGTTTCCGTGAACTTCGATCGAAGATCCATTCTCTTGGTATAAAGTGTTGAGAAATGGAGATGACCCATGGAGGGTCAAGATGTGCAATCAGCCGTTGCCAAAATTGATAACGGCAAATTCGGAAAGCGGGAGATCCGCTTTGAAACAGGTCGATTAGCTCGACAAGCAGCGGGTACCGCTCTTGTTTATTTGGATGATGACAGCATGTTGCTATCTGCAACCACTGCATCAAAAAACCCAAAGGATCAATTTGATTTCTTTCCTCTAACAGTTGATGTAGAAGAGAGAATGTATGCTGCTGGAAAAATTCCAGGGTCATTTTTTAGACGTGAAGGTCGACCTTCTGAGGATGCAATCCTCACCTGTCGATTAATTGATCGACCACTACGTCCTTCCTTTATTAAAGGATTGCGTAATGAGGTGCAAATTGTTGTAACAGTTATGGCACTAAACCCAGATCATATGTATGACGTAATTGCTATCAACGCAGCATCTATGTCAACACAATTAGCTGGCCTACCATTTTCTGGTCCAATCGGCGGTGTCCGGGTTGCTTTGATAGAAGGTCAATGGGTGGCATTCCCAAAACATTCTGACTTAGAAAAAGCAGTTTTTGACATGGTGGTAGCAGGTCGAATTTCAGATAATGATGTTGCAATCATGATGGTAGAGGCGGAAGCAACATCAAAGACAATTGAATTAATCAAGGGTGGCGCAACTGTGCCAACTGAAGAAATAGTCGGACAAGGACTTGAGGCAGCAAAGCCGTTCATTAAGACGCTTTGTGAGGCTCAATTAGCGCTAGCAAAGCTTGCAGCAAAGCCAACTGGTGAGTTTCCTGTCTATCTTGATTATCAAGATGATATCTATGCTGTAGTTGAAAAGGAAGCAAAAGACGACCTGGCAAAAGCATTAACAATTGCTGGAAAACAAGATCGTGAATCTAAGTTGGATGAAATTAATCAAGCAGTTACTGAAAAACTAACTGTTGATTTTCCAGAACGAGTCAAAGAAATTTCAGCTGCGCTTCGTTCAGTTACCAAAAAATTAGTTCGCCAGCGAGTATTACGTGAAAAAATTAGAATCGATGGTCGTGGGCTTCGTGATATTCGGGCATTAACTGCAGAGGTTGAGGTAATTCCTCGAGTACATGGATCTGCAATATTTGAACGCGGTGAAACCCAAATTCTGGGAATTACTACCTTAAATATGTTAAAGATGGAGCAGCAACTAGATACGCTCTCTCCTGAAGATCATAAGCGTTACATGCATAACTATAATTTTCCACCATATTCAGTTGGTGAAACGGGAAGAGTTGGATCACCAAAGCGACGCGAAATTGGACATGGTGCATTAGCTGAACGTGCATTACTTCCAGTTCTACCAACTCGTGAAGAGTTTCCATATGCAATCCGTCAGGTCTCTGAGGCGTTAGGTTCAAATGGATCAACTTCAATGGGATCAGTTTGTGCTTCTACTATGTCATTACTTAATGCTGGAGTTCCTCTAAAGGCACCAGTTGCAGGAATTGCAATGGGTCTAATTTCTGATGAGGTCGATGGCAAAACTGAGTATGTTGCATTGACAGATATTTTGGGAGCAGAGGATGCTTTTGGCGATATGGATTTCAAGGTTGCAGGTACCAAGGAATTTGTAACTGCGCTCCAACTTGATACTAAGTTAGATGGTATTCCTGCTTCAGTTTTATCGGCAGCACTTTTGCAAGCAAAAGAGGCCAGATTAGCAATTTTAGATGTTATGAATCAGGCAATTGCTACACCAGATGAAATGTCACTGCTTGCACCAAGAATTATTTCAATCAAGGTTCCAGTTGACATGATTGGTGCTGTAATTGGACCAAAGGGCAAAATGATTAATCAGATTCAGGATGAAACTGGAGCTGATATCACCATAGAAGATGACGGAACAATTTACATTGGTGCTACGGAAGGCTCTGCGGCTGAAGCTGCAAAGGCACAAATTAATGCGATCGCAAATCCAGTCCAGTTATCGGTTGGCGATAAATTTAATGGCTCCGTAGTAAAGCTAGCGACTTTTGGGGCATTTGTTAATCTTGCTCCAGGAAAAGATGGTTTGCTACATATCTCACAAATCCGAAAAATTCATGGTGGCAAACGGATTGAAAACCTAGAAGATGTTATGAAAGTCGGCGAGAAGATTGAAGTTGTAATTAATGAAATAGATCCAAAAGGAAAGTACTCATTAGTTCCAGCCAATCTTCCAGAAGAATCTAAGTCAGAGTAATTTGGCCAGAACAGTTTTACCAAGTGGGCTACGAATAGTCACTGAGGAAGAAAAATCTGTTCGCTCTGCAGCTTTTGGCATTTGGGTCAATGTTGGCTCCCGAGATGAATCTAATTCAACTGCGGGAGCCTCACATTTTCTAGAACACTTGCTCTTCAAGGGAACTAAAAGGAGATCTTCATTAGAGATTTCGTCATCAATTGAAGCTGTTGGTGGAGAAACTAATGCATTTACCTCAAAAGAGTACACCTGCTTTTATGCACGAGTAATCGATAAAGATCTTCCACTAGCGGTAGATGTAATTAGTGATTTGATTACTTCTTCAATTGTAAGCGCAGAGGATGTTGAAGCTGAGCGTAAAGTTGTTCTAGAAGAGATTGCGATGCGAGATGATGATCCAAGTGATCTAATTCATGACCTGTTTCTTGAAAAATATTACGGTGATACACCCTTAGGTCGACCAATTCTAGGTAGTGTAAATTCAATTAAGAATATGAGCAGAAACACCGTATTCAATTATTATAAAAATAGGTATAAACCAGAGGACTTAGTAGTTGCAGTAGCCGGTAATGTTAAGCATAAAAGAGTGGTTCAATTAGTTGAAGAAGCGTTAAGTAGAGATGAATTTCTTGATAAGCCAAGAAAAGACTTTAAAGTTCGCACCAGTTCTCAAGTAAAAGTTACGGGCAAAGGTAAAGTTACCCTCTTAGATAAGAAAACTGAACAAGCTCATATTGTCTATGGAGTTCCCGGTGTTGCTCGTGAAGATAAAAGTCGATTTGCATTAAGTGTTTTGTCCTCTGCGATCGGTGGGGGTATGTCATCAAGATTATTTCAAGAAATTCGGGAAAAGCGTGGGCTTGCATACTCAACATATGCATATAGTCAGCAATTTGCTGGCAGTGGAGTTTTATCTTTTTATGTTGGGTGCAAACCAGAAAAGGCTGATGAGTCTATAAAAATTATTCAATCAATTCTTTACGATATTGCTGAGAATGGCTTAACCCAGGAGGAGATTGACAGAGCAAAGGGAGCAGTATCTGGAGCCTTGGTTTTAAGCCAAGAAGATACTGGTTCTAGAATGACCCGGATTGGTAAAAGTGAATTAGTTTATGGGCAGATTTTGAGCTTTGATGAGATTCTTCACGAGGTTGCAAATGTAACACCAGAACAAATCAAGGAAATTGCCCACAAAACTCTGCCTACTTCTCCTACGCTTGCGGTAGTGGGACCATTTAGATCAAAAAGTAAATTCGAGAGGTTAATCTCATGAAGATAGCTGTTTTGGGTGCTAAAGGAAGAATGGGTACTGAAGTAGTAGCAGCAATTAATGCTGCAAGTGATTTAACTTTAAGCGCAGCACTTGATATTGGAGATTCTCTTGAAAAATTAATCCAATCTCAGACTGAGATTTTAGTTGATTTTACTACGCCAGATTCTGTGATGAAGAACTTAGAGTTCGCCATTAAGAATGGTATTCATGTTGTCGTGGGAACTACAGGATTTGATGATAAAAAATTAGAAATACTAAAAAATTTACTCAGTAACCAACCTAAAGTGGGGGCATTAATTGCTCCAAATTTTGGATTGGGAGCTGTACTAATGATGCAATTTTCACAAACCGCTGCTAAATATTTTGAAAGTGTTGAAATTATTGAAATGCACCATGCAAATAAGATAGATGCTCCATCTGGAACAGCAGTTAGAACGGCTGAAATGATTTCAAGTGCCCGTAAAGCGAGTAAGAAATCTAAAATGCCAGATGCAACAAAAACAGCACTACCAGGAGCCAGAGGTGCAAATGTCGCAGATGTGCCGGTGCATTCAATCAGAGGACACGGTTATGTAGCTCACCAAGAAGTCGTATTCTCAGATGCTGGTGAAACATTAACTATTAGACATGATTCAGTAAATAGATCGGGTTTTATGCCCGGAGTATTAATCGGAATTAGAAATGTTGCAAAACATCCAGGACTAACCGTTGGTCTTGAAAACTATATGGAGGGAATGTAATGAGTGATATAACAATGTATGGCGCTGAGTGGTGTGGCGATTGCAGAAGGTCTAAGAAGTTTCTAGATTCTAACAATATTTCCTATAACTATATCGATGTAGAAGCTGATGCCAGCGCATCCGATAAGGTGATTGAAATTAATGGCGGCATGCGCTCAATTCCAGTGATTTTATTCTCTGATGGAACTCATTTGACTGAACCTTCAGATGCAGCTTTAAAAGAAAAACTTGTGGCGCTGAAGAAACTTTAGAACCAGTTGTAAATTGCTGCTGAGGTAATAGCTGCGGACGCAACAACAATTGGAAATGAAGCCTTAAGTTTTAGGGCAAGTAACGCAACTGCTACCCCAGCAAATCTTTGGTCTATGACTAACTCTTTCTTAGTAGCAAAGGTCTGAACTCCCACAAGTGCACTAAGTAGCACAATAGGCACTAGAGTATTAATTCTTTTAAACCTAGGTCGGTCTAGCCACCTTTCTGGAACGCTATGACCAATATATTTGTTTAAGAATGCCGTAATACTCGATCCGACAACTGCTATCCAAATTGAGCTCATTTTCTCCACCCAAAAATAATTGCCAGTATTACAGTTGTGATAATAGGAATTCCAGCTGCTGTTAACGGAGTTAGCGCGAGAGCTAGAACAATTGCAAGGGCAGAGATCAAAAATTGTTTTTTACTTTTGAGTCTTGGCCATACCAAGCCACAAAAAGCCGCAGGTACTGCAGCATCTAAACCCCAGACTGCTGGATCCCCAATTGCACTTGCACCGAGTGCCCCCAGATAAGTAAATGAATTCCAAAAAATATATACACCGATACCCGTTAAGTAAAAGCCTCGTCTTCTATCAATATCATTTTCCTGAAGTGTGGCCACAGCCGTAGACTCATCTATAGTAATTTGCGCTGATAAAACTTTTTTTAATCCGGTTACTTTTAAAATAGGAGCCATTTGCAATCCATAAAGTGCATTTCTAAATCCAAGTAATGTGGCTGTGGCGATAGCACTCAGTGCAGATCCACCAGCACCCATAATTCCAACAACTGCAAATTGCGATGCACCAGAGAAAAGTAGTAGGGATAGTAGGCAGGTTTGTAGAATTGTAAAACCTGCGGTCACGCCAGCAGCCCCAAAAGCTGCACCGTAGAGCCCAACCGTAAATGCAACACTCAGCGATGTTCGTGCTACAGCATCATTTTTCGGTTTTATTGACACGCCGACACTTTAATCCAGAGAATCATCAATCACCAAAGATAGGGTCGCGCTTGTGGGTGAAGAGATACTTTTTAGAGATGATGTATCGGTTGAATTAGTAAAATCTAGCGCAAGTGATGCAGATGTAATCTGGGCAGCAAGAGTTTCAACAGCTGGTGATAAGTCACTTGAGGATGTTGGTGCGGATGCTGCTAAATCTGAAGGTTTGATAAATTATTTAGCAAGAGAGCGCCATGGCTCACCCTTTGAACATACATCAATGACATTTTTTATTTCCGCTCCAATTTTTGTATTCCGTGAGTTTATGCGACATCGAATTGCATCTTATAATGAAGAAAGTGGTAGGTATCGAGAACTTAAACCAGTTTTTTATATTCCAAATAAAGATAGAAAGTTAGTTCAGATTGGAAAAGCTGGTTCTTATACTTTTATAGATGGTACTGATGAGCAATATAAGATTACAATTGAAGCAATTAAGGAAACTTGTAAACTTGCCTATAGTAATTATCAAAAAATGTTGGCTGCGGGAGTAGCTCGTGAAGTTGCAAGGGCTGTTTTGCCGGTAACGCTGTACTCATCAATGTATGTAACAATGAATGCCAGGGCGTTAATGAATTTTTTATCTTTGAGAACTTCAAGAGATGGTTCACATTTTCCTTCCTACCCTCAGCGGGAGATAGAGATGGTTGCAGAGAAAATGGAAGCAGAGTTCGCCAAATTAATGCCGATAACCTACGGAGCCTTCCAAAAATCTGGTCGCATTGCACCATAGATAAGAGGTAGCCTTACTCCATGCAAATCACGCCACCATTTGGCAGATTGATTACCGCGATGGTTACGCCATTTACAAAAAGCGGCGAAATTGATTGGGCTGGTTTAGAGAAAATTGTTTCACATTTAGTTGCTTCAGGTCACGATGGAATTGCTGTCAATGGTACAACCGGTGAAGCACCAACAACTTCAGATGATGAAAAAGATCAAATAATTAAGAGTGTTCGAAAAGTAGTTGGCGATAAAATTAAGATTATTGCTGGTGCAGGAAACAACGAAACTTCACATTCTGTTGAACAGGCACAACGTGCTGCCAAAGCGGGTGCAGATGGTTTATTAGTTGTAACTCCTTACTACAACAAACCTCCGCAGGCAGGCATTTATGCACATTTTTCTGCGATGGCAGATGCAACTGATTTACCAGTAATGATGTATGACATTCCAGGTAGAACTGGAATAGAGATTGAATCAGATACAATTGTTAAGTTATTTGAACACAAAAATATTACCGCTCTAAAGGATGCAAAAGGTAATCCTGCCGCAACCTCTTGGGTTATTAAAAGGTGTGGAATACCAGTTTATTCAGGTGATGATATTTTAAATTTACCTTTGCTAGCAGTAGGTGCAGTTGGATTTGTTTCTGTATGTGGCCATACTGTTGGAAGCCAACTTCGCGCGATGTTGGATGCTTGGTTCTCTGGTGATGCAAATAAGGCACTGGAAATTCATCAACAACTGCTACCTGTTTTTACCGGCACATTTCGCACGCAAGGTGCAATACTTACTAAAGCTGCTCTCAATTTAATGGGACTTCCAGGTGGGTTCACAAGATTGCCACTTGTGGATGCTACTGCAGATCAAATATCGCAATTGAAGAGTGATCTACAATCTGGTGGCGTTAAATTAAAATAGTTCGATGAATCATCCTCATCCAGGACTTCCTTATCCAACAAAGTTAGCTAAAAAAACTCTTCGAATTGTTGCTCTGGGCGGCCTAGGCGAAATAGGTCGAAATATGACGGTTTTTGAGTATGAGGGCAGATTACTAATTGTTGATTGTGGAGTTTTGTTTCCAGGTGATGATCAACCGGGTATTGATTTAATTTTGCCAGATTTTTCTTATATTAAAGATCGAATGAATGATATTGAGGCAATCTTCTTAACTCATGGACATGAGGATCATATTGGCGCAGTTCCATACCTATTACGTGAGCGAAGCGATATTCGAATTATTGGCTCACAACTAACCTTGGCATTTGTTGCACCGAAGTTAAAAGAGCGCAGAATCACTGCCCCAATGACACAAGTTAAAGCAGGGCAAATTGAAAAAGTTGGACCTTTCACACTTGAGTTTGTAACAGTTAATCATTCAATTCCAGATTCACTAGCAGTTGCAATAAAAACTCCGGCTGGAGTTGTTTTACATACTGGTGATTTCAAAATGGACAAAATGCCATTAGATGGAAAGGTTACAGATCTAGAAACATTTGCAAGATTAGGCAAAGAGGGAGTTGATTTATTTCTAGTAGATTCGACTAATGCTGATATACCTGGACTGACCGTGGCCGAAAAAGATATTTATCCAGCCCTCAAGCAAGCCATTGAAAAAACACCTCGTAGAGTTGTCGTTACATCTTTTGCCTCTCATGTACATCGTATACAGCAAGTGTTAAACGCATCAGTTGAAGCTAATCGTAAAGTTGCATATGTTGGTCGATCAATGATCCATAATATGAAATTGGCAGAAGATTTAGGTTATTTAAAAGTTCCAACTGGGCTATTGGTAGATTACAAAGATATAGATGATTTCGGTGACAAAATTGTATTAATTTGCACTGGGTCTCAGGGCGAGCCTTTAGCTGCACTATCTCGAATTGCAAATGGGGATCACGAGATTAGAGTAGGTAAAGGCGACACAGTTGTTTTGGCATCATCTCTTATTCCAGGTAATGAAAAATCTGTTTATCGCGTAATAAATGAATTAACTCGGTTTGGTGCTCATGTTGTGCATAAAGGGAATGCAATGGTGCATGTATCTGGTCACGCCTCTGCAGGTGAATTACTACATTGCTATGAAGTTGTTAAGCCAAAAAACGTTTTGCCGGTTCATGGTGAATGGCGACATATGAGAGCAAATGCCGACTTAGCGATGCAAGCAGGATTATCTGAGAATAATGTTGTAATAGCAGAAAATGGCATAACAGTTGATGTAGCAAATGGCCATGCAGATATTTCTGGATCTATTCCATGCGGATATGTGTATGTAGATGGTCAAAGTGTTGGTGAAATAACTGAAAGTTCTCTTAAAGATAGAAGGATTTTAGGTGATGAAGGATTTATTTCAGTCGTAGTTGTAATTGATTCACAAAGTGGAAAAATTGTTGCTGGGCCCGACATTCATGCTCGAGGATTTACGGAAGACAAAACTTTATTTGATGATGTCAAAGGTGATATAGAAAAAGCACTTAGCAAAGCTGTTGCAGGTGGATTTAATGGAACTCACCAGTTATCTCAAGTGGTTCGAAGAACGATTGGCAGTTGGGTTGGAGAGGAGCATCGCCGGAAACCGATGATCATCCCGCTGGTTATAGAGGTTTAGTTTCTAAGACTCTTCAATTTTTGGTAGAAAGTGCGCGCCATTTATGGCTTGCATTTAACTTATTCCTTAGGCTTATCTTCTTATGGCAAAAAAGAAATCTGGAAAAAAACTTAGAATTTTTGCACCACTAATTAGGGGTTTTACTTTCCTTTGGGGATTTATTGCCAAGGTTTTAGGAAATAGCATTAGATTTGTTTTTCGCTCATCAAAAGAACTCGATCCAGCCCACCAGCGTGATGGTATTGCATTTTTTCTATTTATTTTGGCACTGATTTTTGCAGCTGGTATCTGGTTTAGTTTAGATAATCTTCTTGGCAGAGCTACATACTCATTTTTATTTGGAGCTGTCGGCCAGTTGGCTTACTTAATACCACTCATATTTATCTACTTTGCATATCGATTTTTTAGATCACCCGATGAAAGTTCGGATACAGGTCGGATTACGATAGGCACACTTCTAATTGTTATTAGCTCTACCGCATTGATACACATCATCAACGGTTCAGTAGGAACTGGTGCGACTGCTATTCGAGAGGGTGGTGGTTTGATCGGATATGCAATTTCCAAGTCACTCATTGCTGTTGTTACTGAGGTTTTAGCAATCCCTATTCTTTTAATATTTCTTATATTTGGCTTACTAGTTTTTACCAAGACTCCTTTATCAAGAGTTTTTAAACAAATTGGCAAAGTTTTCAAATTTGGGTCATCAAGTATTTCGGGATTTAGAGCCAAACGAGCAGAGCGCTTAGTTGCCGAGGATTTTGAAATTAGTGAAAACCCTCCATTTGAAACACCTTTAGTAAAAGATCTAGTACAAGAGTTTGAACCAGAACAATTAGAGTATGCGGTTGAGCTAGAGGATTTTGATCAAATTACTCAACCAATACCGGTTGCAAAACCTAGGATTAATGAAGCTACTAGGCCGCAGCAATTATTACTTTCATCTGATGTGAAATATGAGCTTCCCTCACTAGATCTACTTCGAGGTGGACCAGCAGCTAAAGGAAAATCAAAGGTCAATGAAACTGTAGTTGCAGCTCTCAAGCAGGTGTTTGATCAATTCGGGGTTGATGCCGAAGTTACTGGATTTATGCGTGGACCGACTGTAACCCGGTATGAAGTTGAACTTGGAAATGGCGTAAAGGTAGAGGCAATATCGGCACTTTCTAAAAATATTGCATATGCAGTAGCAAGTGGAGAGATCAGAATACTTTCACCAATTCCAGGAAAATCCGCAGTTGGAATTGAAATTCCTAACTCTGATCGGGAGATTGTTGCTTTAGGAGATGTTTTAAGATCTCCAGTTTCTGGAAATGACACCCATCCGATGTTAATTGCTTTAGGTAAAGATGTTGAGGGCTCATTCTTGTGTGCCAACTTAGCAAAGATGCCGCATTTACTTGTAGCTGGTGCAACCGGTGCTGGTAAATCTTCCATGATTAATTCATTAGTAGTTTCAATTTTAATGAGAGCAACTCCCGATGAAGTTCGTTTGGTTTTAATTGACCCTAAGCGGGTTGAGTTAACAAATTATGAGGGAGTACCACACTTAATAGCGCCAATCATTACAAATCCCAAAAAAGCAGCAGATGTTTTATCATGGGTAGTTCGTGAGATGGAAATGCGTTATGACGATCTTTCGCTCTTTGGCTTTAGGCACATAGATGATTTCAATAAAGCAGTTAAGGCTGGCAAGGTAAATCCACCTTCTGGTAGTGAGAGAGTGCTAGAACCTTATCCGTATCTATTGGTAATAGTAGATGAGTTGGCAGATTTAATGATGGTAGCTGCTCGTGAGGTTGAGGAGTCAATAGTTCGAATTACGCAATTAGCTAGAGCTGCTGGAATACATTTAGTTTTAGCTACTCAGCGACCAAGCGTCGATATCGTTACTGGATTAATTAAGGCCAATGTGCCATCAAGACTTTCGTTTGCTACTAGCAGCTTGGCAGATTCCAGAGTTATTTTAGATACTCCAGGTGCTGAAAAATTGGTGGGCCAAGGGGATGGATTATTTTTGCCGATGGGTGCAAGTAAGCCAGTCAGAATTCAAGGAGCTTATGTTTCTGAGCGAGAAATTGAAGCGGTAGTAAATCATGTCAAATCTCAATTGCAGCCAGTTTATAGAATTGATATAAATGCACCTATTAAATCTAATGTGGTAACAGATGAAATTGGTGATGATTTAGATTTGTTGCTACAAGCAATTCAATTAGTGGTGTCAACCCAATTTGGCTCCACCTCAATGCTGCAACGTAAATTAAGGGTTGGATTTGCTAAGGCTGGGCGATTAATGGATTTGATGGAAAGTCGCGGAATTGTGGGACCAACAGAAGGTTCTAAGGCCAGGACGGTTTTGATTAATGCCGAGCAAATGCCAGATGTATTGGAATCGATTCGGGGGAGTGCGTAGAAAAATAGGGTGAAAGGGTGGATGAAAAAAATAATGGCAGAATTTGAGCGCAAGTCCCACTTTCAACGGTCAAAAAAACTTTTCTAATTCCGCAGATCAGTTCTATCATTAGCCATCCCCAAATGAAGGTGTGGCTATGGCAGAAGAGTCAGCGCTTAAGGTCGCGATTGCAGCATCTGGGATGTCTATTGAAAAAATTTCAGATAAAACCAACATTAGAACGGCAGTTATTGAAGATTTATTAAATGACTCAGTCGAGGTTTGTGGCGGTATTGCGTATGCCAGAGGACATATCAGATCTATTGCAAAGGTAATTAAAGCCGATGCTGATTTGTTAGTTGCTGCAATAGAATCTGCTCAATCTGGTGATAAGAAATTAATTATTGATCAATTGGCAGAAAATAACGTTGCTGATAAGAAAAAAGAAAAAAAGAAATTAAAATTTGGAACTTTAGCTTCAATTTCAGCAGCAGTACTAGGAATTGGATTTGTTGCTCAGATTGCAATAAATAATGTGTCGACGGTTAATGAATCAATTGTTAGTAGCATATCTGAAAAGCCAACTACACAGATTAAAGAATCTGAAGTTAATAATCTCACCGGAGTTAATTTGGTACTAACAGCTGTTTCTGGAAATAGTTGGGTAGGTTTAACAAATGGTAATGGTGATCAGATTTTCAATGGTCAGATTTATGCTGGACAGTCTCAAACATTTAATGACTCACAACGTATTAAAGCGGTTATTGGTAATGCCGGTGCTATTAAATTGCAGGTTAATGGTTCTGATCTTGGTTTAGCAGGTGATAATGGGCAGGTTGTTAGGTTGGAATTTGGCACAAACGGCTCATCTCAGTCCTAACTAGAAGTTAATTTAATTACCGCGCTATCCTTAGCGCATCGTGAGTTCAAAACTTTTAACTGAAAAATCACCCAGAACAGTCGCCTTGGTGACTTTAGGATGTGCAAGAAATGAAACTGATTCTGAGGAGTTAGCAGGCAGATTAGCAGCAGATGGCTGGATGCTAGTTGATGATCCAAGTAAAGCTGAGATAGCTGTAATTAATACTTGTGGATTTATTGAAAACGCAAAAAAGGATTCAATTGACGCATTAATTCAAGCACACTCATTAAAAGAAAATGGGGTCACCAAAGCGGTCGTTGCAGTTGGGTGCATGGCCGAGCGATATGGAAATGAATTAGCCACCGCACTCCCAGAAGCTGATGCAATTCTAGGCTTTGATGATTATCAAGATATTTCGGCAAGACTTTCAACAATAATCGATGGTGGAAAAATATCGGCTCATACGCCAAAAGATCGTAGAACTTTATTGCCAATTGCTCCAAGACAGCGAGCTGAACAAAAAGCTTCATTAAAAGAGATCTCGCCAATTGGACCAGTGCTTAGAAAACGTCTAGATAATGCGCCAATTTCGCCGCTAAAGATTGCAAGTGGCTGTGATCGTAGATGCTCATTTTGTGCAATTCCATACTTTAGGGGTTCATTTGTTTCTCGAGCTCCAATTGAGATTGTAGATGAGGCAAAATGGTTAGCTGATAATGGCGTAAGTGAGATTTATTTGGTGAGTGAAAATACCACTTCATATGGCAAAGATTTCGGGGATCTAAAATTGATGGAAAAACTTCTTCCTCAGCTTTCAAAAATTGATGCGATTAAAAGAATTCGTCTATCTTATTTACAGCCAGCTGAAGTCCGGCCATCACTTTTACAAGCCATGATTTCAGTCGAAAAGGTAGTTCCCTATTTTGATCTATCTTTCCAGCATGCCAATGGTGACCTTCTAAGAAGTATGCGTAGGTTCGGAGATGGTGAAAAATTCCTACACCTAATAGCTCAAATTCGTGCCTTATCTCCTGAGGCTGGTATTAGATCCAACTTTATAGTTGGTTTTCCTGGTGAGACTGATGCTCAGTTTATGGATTTAGTTGAATTTTTATCGCAAGCACAATTAGATGCAATTGGAGTATTTGGATACTCCGATGAGGACAAAACTGAAGGAATGAGTTTACAAAATAAGGTGGCTACTGAGGTTATTGGCGAACGTGTAACTGAACTCTCAACATTAGTTGATGAGTTAATCTCCCAGCGGGCCGAGGCTAGAGTTGGAGAAAAAGTTACCGTACTAATTGAAGATGAAGATGAGCAAGAGGGCAGAGCAGATCATCAAGGTCCGGATGTTGATGGCTCAACCTTCATTAAATCGAGAAACAGATATCGAGTCGGTGAGTATGTAGAGGCGGTAGTTAGTGATGTATCTGGCGTAGATTTGATTGCTCAGGTAATATGAAAAAAGTTAGCCACCCTAATCTTCCCAATTCACTTACAATTTTTAGAGTCCTGGCATTACCGTTTTGTGCCTACGCATTATTTAAAAATAATGGCCAAGATTCGGATTGGCGAGTAATTGCATTTATCCTATTTTTTATCGTAGGTCTAAGTGATATTTTAGATGGCAAAATCGCTAGGGATCGTAATCAGATAACTGAGTTGGGTAAATTACTTGATCCAATAGCTGATAAAGCAATGTTAGCGACAGCAACAATTGGTGCCTCAATTTTAGGAATGCTTTCCTGGTGGGTCACAGTTGTATTTTTAATTCGAGAAACTGCGGTAACAATTTTAAGATTTGCAGTTATAAAAAAAGGTGTCATTCCTGCTAGTCGCGGGGGTAAGCTAAAGAGTTTCTTTCAGAGTTTTGGCGTAGGTTTTTACATTTTGCCTCTGCCAACATATTTACATACTCCCAGGGATCTATTTATGTCAGTTGCAGTTATTTTGACAGTAAGTACAGGGGTCGATTATTTCAGAAAGGCACTAAAAAAGTGAGCAAGAATGAACTTTCTAAATTAGTAGTTAAGAAGCTGCAAAAAATTGGTAAAACTTTATCTGTTGCTGAATCAATTACAGCTGGTGGAATTGCAAATCAAATTACTCAAGTGCCAGGGTCATCTAAGGTATTTTTTGGAGGCGTGATTGCCTATAGTGATGAGAGTAAAATTTCCCAGTTAGATATAAAAATTGCCGATATAAAGAAATTTACATCTGTTTCTGAGCTGGTGGCTATTGAAATGGCAAAAAATGTTCGGAAAAAATTTAAGACTGATTTTGCAATCTCTACCACCGGGGTGGCAGGACCAGGGAAGGCCTATGGGCAAAAGGCAGGAACGGTTTGGATTGGTATTTCTTCGCAAAAAGAGAGCTTTGCCGTATCACTTTTACTATCTGGGGATCGAGAAATGATTCGCCACGCGACAATTACCAGCGCTTTGGCTGCCTTAGAGCGTATTCTTAAGCCGTGATACTGCTTCGCACCCATATTGGTAGTGCCCTTCGCGCTGCCCGCATCGAACAAGGTAGGACATTGCGGGATGTGGCAAAGAGCGCTCGCGTCTCCCTAGGCTATCTATCTGAGGTAGAACGTGGTCATAAAGAAGCTTCAAGTGAATTACTTAACGCAATTTGTGCAGCCCTAGATCTTTCACTCTCGACAATCTTGGTTGATGTTGCCACTGTGGTTAAAACCCACGAATCCCCAGTATTGACTATCTCAACTTTGCAAGTGGTCGAGACCGCAGCGTAAATTGTCTGCTCAGCCGGCGTTTGCTCCATACGCCCGCCAAAACGCAACCAGCAACAAATCACGCATCGCTATCTTTGCTGGTGCCAAAGCTGTAATTACTGAAGTTGGAAATTATCAATCAAATATTTCAGATATTGCTTTACGTGCCCAAGTTTCAAAGGCGACTATTTATAATCAATTTGCAGATAAAGCTGAGATGATGGAGTGCTTGGTGGAGTTTGAGGTTGAAAGATTAATTGCACTTGGTTTATCAGCCTCATCTCGCCAAGAGGCTTTATATCAGCTCTCTATTGCAATCTCTCAAGATTTGGCTTTGCGTAAATTAGTTGAATCAGATCCAACCGATATAGCGAAATTGGTTACAGTTTCAAACCATCCAACCTGGGTAGTGGCCCATAAGGGAATCGCAAAGATTTTTGGTTCAGACTCGGCAGCCTGTGGCATTGTGCTGCGTTGGTTAATTGGTCAGATAGCCTCTCCTATTACTGAGGGGGAGTCATTAACCCAATCAAAGCGTTTAGCACAGACCTTATTCCAATAGGAGTAGAGGTAGTTGTCTACTGAATTTACAGTTATTAATTGATTATGCGCATTTCAGAGCTTCGGAATCGCCTGGCTGCCTACTTTCCAGATTCTGATACCTATGCCAGAGATATCATCCATAGCGAATTAGGTGGCATCAGTGTTAACGCGGCGATTGAGCTGGGGATGGAGCCAGATGAGATTTGGAAGGCGGTAGTCAGACATAACCCAGCGATGCCGCAGCAATACAGATAACGGCGTGTCCTAACCGATATTTACCCCTTCGAACAGTTGTTCGATACAATTACCCTGCCCAACCAGAGCGGTTCCACAGTTCCGCTGGCACCCTAAGCCAGCCGTCAGTGAGTTTCCGTACCTTCTGGACCGAACAATATGACCTCGCTAATGGAAGTTAGATTCCAAGTAGCTGGTCAAGGAGAAGAAAGGAAGTAAATCTTTATGGCCTCTGCAAATAGAGAACCACAAGATGATAAAAAAGAAGATAAACGATCTAGTGATCGTTCAAAATCCCTAGATACCGCCCTTGCCCAAATCGAGCGTCAGTTCGGTAAAGGATCGGTAATGAAAATGGGAGAGCGAAAAGCTGTTGCTACGGAGGTCATTCCAACTGGCTCAGTTGCTTTAGATATTGCTCTCGGAGTTGGTGGATTACCACGCGGACGAGTTATTGAGATTTATGGCCCAGAATCTTCAGGTAAAACTACTGTTGCTTTACATGCAATTGCGAATGCCCAAAAAGCTGGTGGCATTGCTGCATTTATTGATGCCGAACATGCGCTAGATCCTGAGTATGCAAAGAAGTTAGGTGTCGATATTGATGCACTATTGGTCTCTCAACCAGATACTGGTGAGCAAGCACTTGAAATTATGGATATGTTAGTTAGATCTGGTGCGATTGACATTGTTGTAGTTGACTCAGTTGCAGCGTTGGTACCAAGAGCTGAAATTGAGGGTGAGATGGGTGACTCACATATGGGTCTACAAGCTCGTCTTATGTCCCAAGCTCTTCGTAAAATGACTGGTGCACTACATCAATCAAATACCACTGCAATCTTTATCAATCAGCTACGCGATAAAATTGGTGTCTTCTTTGGATCACCAGAGACCACAACAGGCGGTAAGGCACTTAAGTTTTATGCATCTGTTCGTATGGATGTGCGCCGAATTGAGACCTTAAAAGATGGTCAGGAGGCTGTTGGTAATAGAACTCGAGTAAAGATAGTTAAAAACAAGGTGGCGCCACCATTTAAGCAAGCTGAGTTTGACATCATTTACGGAGTTGGAATTAGCCGTGAGGGATCATTAATCGATCTTGGTGTTGAAGCTGGGATTGTTAAAAAATCTGGTGCCTGGTTTACCTATGAAGGTGACCAATTAGGTCAGGGCAAAGAGAATGCTAGGGCATTCTTAATTGATAACCCAGATCTAGCAAATGAAATTGAGAAAAAGATCCGTGCATCATATGTGCCTGCTGAAATCGACCCTGCTCTAGTAGCAGCTGTTGATGAAGCGACCGCTGATGTTGAGTTCTAATCTCTAACAATCAAAAATACAACTTGAAAAAATCTCAAGAAGTAATAGCTGATCCCTACTCTGAGGCGATGTCACTTGCGCTATATGCATTGGCACCCCGTGCAAAGAGTAGGGATGAGTTACTTAAGCAGCTCTTAAAACGTGGCATAGATAGTGAGATTGCTAATTCAGTTTTAGATTCCCTAGAGTTACAAGGGTTATTAAATGATTTAGAGTTTGCAAAATTGTGGTCTGAGTCCAGGCAACGATCCAAGAAATTAAGTAAGCGAGTGATAGCAAGTGAACTTCGAAGTAAGGGTGTTTCGCAGGACATAATTAATGAAGTAATTGATGATATTGATGATGCCAGTGAGTATGTACAAGCTTTGTTATTAGCGCAGAGAAAATTTGATGCAATATCCCATTTAGATCCAGAGGTGGTTTACCGCAGAGTTTCTGGGCTTTTGATGCGAAAAGGTTATAGCCATGGGATTTGCGCCAAGATTATGCGGGAGTTAACTGGTAATAATTAACAAGTAGAATTACGCCGTGCCCACCTTTGTAGTTGAAACTTACGGTTGCCAGATGAATGTCCATGACTCTGAGCGAATTGCGGGCTTACTTATAGATGCTGGCTACACCCAGGCACTGGCAGATACTCAACCTGATCTTGTGGTTTTTAATACCTGTGCGGTAAGGGAGAATGCTGATAACAAACTTTATGGAAATCTTTCATTTTTAGCGCCACGCAAGAAGAGTGATCCCAGTTTCCAAATTGCAGTTGGCGGATGTATGGCCCAAAAGGATAAGGATTTAATTATCCAAAAAGCTCCATATGTTGATGTCGTTTTTGGAACTCACAACATTGGATCTTTGCCAGTTTTATTAGAGCGAGCAAGAGTTGAAGAGTCGGCACAGGTTGAGATTAAAGAATCCCTTGAGCATTTTCCATCAACTTTGCCGGTAAAAAGAGATTCTGCATTTTCTTCTTGGGTATCAATTTCAGTTGGCTGTAATAACACCTGCACCTTCTGCATAGTTCCGCAATTAAGGGGCATTGAAAAAGATCGTCCCGCTGGAGAAATTCTGAGAGAAATTCAAACTCTTGTAAGCCAAGGAGTTATAGAGATAACTTTGCTTGGGCAAAATGTAAATGCCTATGGTGTGGAGTTTGGTGATCGCCAGGCATTCTCAAAGCTCTTAAAAGAGTGTGGAAAAATTGACGGATTAGAACGAGTTAGATTTATGTCGCCGCACCCAAGAGATTTTACCGACGATGTGATAGAGGCAATGGCAGAGAGTAAGAATGTGATGCCTCACCTACATATGCCGCTGCAATCTGGCAGCGATAAAGTTTTACAGTCAATGCGAAGGTCATATCGGAGAGATCGATACTTAGGGATTTTAGAAAAAGTAAGAGCTACTATTCCAAATGCTGCCATCACCACTGACATAATTGTGGGTTTTCCCGGCGAAACTGATTTAGATTTTGAACAAACTGTTGATCTAGTAAAACAAGCTAGATTTTCTGCCGCCTACACCTTCCAATATTCAAAACGTCCTGGAACACCTGCCGCCTCAATGCCAAATCAAGTAACACCAGAGGTGATGGCAGATCGCTATAACCGTCTGCACAAAATTCAACAAGAGATCTCTAAGAGTGAGAATGAAAAATTGATCGGTAAAACTGTTGAATTATTAGTCTCTGGTCAAGAAGGTCGACACGATATTGATATGAATAGAATGAATGGCAGAAGCAGAGATTTTAGATTGACACATTTTGATAACTCAGCAAAACACGCTCGTCCAGGAGATTTAGTTGAGGTTAAAGTTTTAGAAGCCTTCGCTAATCACATTGTTGCAGGAGCGCCAATTAAGGTGACCAAAACCGCTGGGGCTGATGCCCATGCTGCTTGGGTAGAAGATAATGGTGATAAAAAGATTCTAATGGGAATTCCAACACTGGCTTCACTTAAATCGCTATAAATGAAGTTAATTGTAATTTGTGGTGCGACTGCAACTGGTAAGAGTGATTTAGCAGTTTCAGTTGCAAAAGAGATTAATGCTGAGGTGATCAATGCTGATTCAATGCAGCTTTATAAGGGTATGGATATTGGAACAGCTAAACTTTCTCTCGCAGAACGAAAAGGTGTGGCACACCATTTAATAGATATCCTTGAGATTAAAGATGATGCAAATGTGGCGTGGTATCAAAGTATTGCTCGAAGTAAAATAGATGAATTAATTACAGCCGGTAAATCTGTAGTAGTTGTAGGGGGAACTGGCTTATATATCAAAGCCATTCTAGATGATCTAAATTTTCCCGATACCAATCCAGAACTTCGTCAAAAAATTACCAAAGAAGCTGAAAATCTGGGAAATGAGATTATGCATCAAAAGTTATCTAAATTAGATCCGGCAGCAGCTTTGGCAATTCCTAAAGAGAATTTGAGAAGAATTATCAGAGCCTTAGAGGTAATTGAGTTGACAGGTAAACCATTTACTGCGAACTTACCTAGATCTGCCAATAGTAAGTATCCAGATGCTTTGCAATTTGGATTAACCCTTGACCGAGATAGCCTTGATCAGAAAATCGACGAGCGAGTTGAAGATATGTGGCAGAAGGGATTTGCTCGAGAGGTGTCACTACTAATGACTTTAGGACTAGAACAAGCAACCACTGCAAAAAAGGCACTTGGGTATAGCCAGTTAATGGATTACTTAAATGGAGAATGCAGTGAAGAATTTGCAAAAGAGGAGACCAAGCGAAGTACTAAGGCATATGCCAGGCGCCAACAGACCTGGTTTGCTAGAGATTCACGAATCAATTGGATTGATGCCACCTCAACATCTGCTAAATTAGAAAAACTCTTGGCTAGTATTAATTAATGGTCACTGCAACTTACGGGCATGGCACTCACAATGATTTTGTACTGGTCTTTGATCCAGAAAATAAAATTTCATTTTCTCCAGAACAAATAAGGAAAATTTGTGATCGTAATTTTGGAGTGGGAAGTGATGGCTTCATTAGAATTATTAAAGAAAAAGGCGCTTGGTTTATGGATTACGCAAACTCTGATGGCTCAGTAGCTGAAATGTGTGGCAATGGCATAAGAGTTATGGCCCGATACTTAGTAGATCGTGGGCATCAAGATAGTGGAATTTACGCTATAAATACCCGAGATGGTAGAAAATTTCTATCTGTTCCAGAGTCAGGTGATATCTCAGTAAATATGGGAAAAGTCACGCAGGTAAGTGGTGAGGTATCGGTGACACAAAATTCAAAAACCTATCTCGGATTTAACATTGATGTTGGTAATCCCCATGCTGTGGTATTCACTGATGACTTAGATTTGGTTGGGGAGCTTAAAAATCCGCCTGTGGTTTTACCAGATGATACTTATCCCGAAGGAGTAAATATTGAATTTGTTGAGTTTTTAAATAATGGTGAGTTAAAGATGAGGGTATTAGAGCGTGGGATTGGTGAAACACAATCTTGTGGCACCGGTACCTGTGCGGTCGCTTTGGCTGCGACGATTAAAAGTAACCAAACGTTGCCAATTAAATGGATAATCAACCCACCAGGGGGAAGGTTGGTTGTAGAAATTGATGGACACAGCAACGCCACATTATGTGGTCCAGCAGTTCTAGTTAAGGATGTGGAATTGGATCAATATTTGTGAGTGATTCCAAGTTTGATAAAAGTACTGGGCTTGAAATAGATATTGATTCTCTGATTCGTGAAAACGCACAAGCTGTCGCTGATTATGAACTAAACGAGACTGCCGAGAGTACAAATCAAGATTTACAAGATAGACAAGCTCTACGCCGAGTAAGTGGATTATCAACTGAATTACAAGATGTATCTGATGCTGAGTATCGACAACTTCGTTTAGAAAAAGTAGTTCTAGTGGGAGTCTGGACTGAGGGTAGCGCTAAGGATGCAGATAATTCCATTAAAGAGTTAGCAGCACTTGCTGAAACTGCCGGCTCTCAAGTTATGGAGGCTTTAATACAGCGAAGAGATAAGCCAGATTCGGCAACTTTTATTGGTTCTGGAAAAGTTAGTGAAGTTAGACAAGCTGTGGTTGCAACTGGGGCAGATACCGTTGTATGTGATGGAGAGTTATCTCCAGCACAACTTAGAACCCTGGAACAGAAGGTTAAAGTCAAGGTAATTGATAGAACTGCATTAATTTTGGATATTTTTGCTCAACATGCAAAGAGTCGAGAGGGAAAGGCGCAAGTTGAGTTAGCTCAAATGTCCTACATGCTTCCAAGACTTCGTGGTTGGGGTGAATCATTATCCAGACAAGCCGGTGGTATTGGTGGTCGTGGACCTGGTGAAACTAAAATTGAAACTGATCGAAGAAGAATTAATGACAAAATGTCAAAGCTTCGAAGAGAAATCAAAGATATGAAAATTTCTCGCGATACCAAAAGAAGTGAAAGACGTAAAAACAATATTCCATCTGTGGCAATAGCTGGTTACACAAACGCCGGAAAATCTTCACTCCTTAATAGATTGACTGGGTCAGATGTTTTAGTAGAAAACGCATTGTTTGCAACCTTAGACCCAACTGTGAGAAAAACAGAGAGTTCTGATGGTCGTATTTACACACTAGTCGACACGGTAGGTTTTGTTCGACATCTACCCCACCAATTAGTTGAGGCATTTAAATCAACGCTGGAAGAGGTTTCAGAGTCGGACTTAATAGTGCATGTTGTAGATGGCTCTCATCCAGATCCATTTGAACAAATTCGGGCTGTTCGCCAAGTAATAACTGAAATTGGTGGGGGCGAAATTATGGAGATTATTGCAATCAATAAGGCTGATGTGGCTTCGCCTGAGGTATTGATGGAAATACTTCGGAAAGAAAGTAATGCCTATGCCATCTCTGCTCGAACTGGATATGGGGTTGAAAACCTAATCAAAGCAATTGAACAAGCATTACCAAAGCCTAAGGTGGAGATTAAGGCAGTAATTCCATTCAACAGGGGAGATCTGGTGAGTGCAATTCATGAGCAGGGAGAGATTATTTCAGAGGAGTATTTACCAGAAGGCACAAGTTTGCATGCAATGGTAGGTGGCGCATTAGCTCGGAAAATCGAGATGATTAATCTATGAGACTACTAATTGGAATTTAAATCTAACCAGTTGTAATTTAATTATCCACAAAATCTATAAACTCAAGTATTTATTGGTAAAAGCATATTTAATTTGCATATGTTTGAATTTAATTTTACTGCTGAACAAAAACGAGGATTAATTATTGTGTTTGCTGCGATGATTGGATTAGGTGGATTTTATTACCTTAATTCTAGACCAAGTATCGAGCAAGCAGCTATAAACATAACAGAACCAATGCCGCAACAATCTGTTGCCACCCAATTAATTATCAACGTGGCTGGTAAAGTTTCAAATCCTGGTGTTTATCAACTACCTCAAGGTTCTAGAGTTATTGATGCCATTAAGGCTGCTGGTAATCAATTGAAAGGTGTTGATATAAGTGACATCAATCTTGCTCGCGTGTTAGTAGATGGTGAGCAAATTCTTATTGGTTCAAGCAATAACACAAATTCAAAATCTAAGCCTAAGAAGATTACTGTTGATAACCCACTTGATCTTAATCGCGCAACTCTTGCCCAATTAGATACTTTGCCAGGTATTGGCCCAGTAACTAGCCAACGAATTATTGATTATCGCAAAAAAGTCGGGCGCATAAATTCGGTAGATGAGCTAAAGAAAATATCTGGATTGGGTGGGGCAAAATTCGAAGAGATAAAACCCTTACTCCGAGTCCTCTAGAAATTCCTCTGCTTTGGATAGGAATAGCGCTTTGGATATCAACTACAGTAGTCGGATTTTTTCCTAGCCTTAAATATTTTTTACTGCCGGCCTTACTTTTACTTTCAATAATCTATCGAAAACATACTATTTTCATTCTCTTAGTAGCCTTACTGGTAGGAGTTTTAATACTATGGATTCGACAATCTGCTCTTGAGAGCAAATTCTTAACCAACAATCTAAATAAGTCAGTTTGGATTAAAGCGATAATACGCAATGATCCAGCGTTAAAAGAAGGTCAAGTATTTGGTTCTTCAAAAGGAGCTGATAAGTACTCAGTACTTGTTAGCCTAATTCAAGTTAACGATCAAAAAGTAAATTTACCAGCTCGTCTAAAATTCAATACTCATATTCGTCTACAAATGGATCAGGTTATAAAAACAGAAGTTAGATTGATAAAAACTCGTGAACGCAAAGTTGCCGCTCTTGCTGTAGCCAAGGATTCCATCACAATTTTGAGTCCGCCTCGAACTCTATTTAATCTCACTGAAATTATTCGAGATAAATTGAGAACTCACTCAGATGGATCTATTGCCGCCTCATTGGTACCCGGACTTGTTCTAGGTGATACCTCTCTTCAAAGTAATCAATTTAAAAATCAAATGCAAAGGGTTGGCTTGTCTCATCTGACAGCAGTCAGTGGCGCAAATTTTGTTTTAGTTGGTAGCTTCATCCTTTGGTTGTTGCAATTTATTATTAAAAAAAAACAGAATCGCCT